>JAAFHR010000387.1 GCA_013298455.1 Betaproteobacteria bacterium
AGTGTGAGTTCGACCGTTTTGTCGCCAAATACATCCGGATTTGCTGCGTCTTTTGGATAATCAGGCGCGTACTCAGCGCCAAACCAACCCCAGCGAATCACGTGCACCGCAGGAATCAAATCTGAGACTTGTTTGGCGGTAATCACGCGAATACCGCGTTGCTGCAATAGCGCGGTGCCGTTGAATTTGTCGGGATTAGGGTGCAGCACAATCGCGGTCGTTACTTTTTTGCCCGTCGATTTTTCGGCGAGTTCTACGGCTTGAACGCCTTCTTTGGGTAGAAATTGCGTGTCGATCAGCACCACGCCATCGTTACCCTCGATCCAATACGAGGCGGTGGAAAAACTGCGCACTGGCGAGGTGTAAACGCCCACGTCGCCCACCGCAGCGAAGGAAGTTTGCGCGGTGAGCGCTGTCAGCGCGAGAAAAGTAAAAGCATCGCGAATGATGTTCATGGACGTCTTTCTTTCTGGTCAATTGTTGGCTTCAACACGGGGGCAATCAGATCGCCCCCATGGTTCACGCGAGTTACTTCCAAGCCGCTGAATTCTCGCCCACAAACGCTGCAAACGTGCGTGGTTTACGACCGAGGATGTTTTCCACATCGGGCGACACGCCGCTGGCGTAGCCCGCGCTGATGATCTGGTTGAGCGAATCCATCACGTTGACAATGAACGGTGGCACGCCCCACTGATTCATCGTAGCGACTGCTGCTTCGGTAGGCACGCTGACATGTTGTACCGATCTACCCACGGCAGCGCTGATTGTTTTGGCTGCATCTGCGCCAGTGAAGTCCTCGCCGCCCGTGAGCATGTAGGCTTTGCCTGCGTGCGCCGCTGGGTTGGTCAATACGCGAGCAGCCACCGCAGCGATATCACGCGCATCGATCAGGGCTTGTGATTTTCCGCCGTCGGCCATGTAGATCGTACCGTCTTTAATCGCTTGTGATTGATAGGTGGCGTAGTTTTGCATGAAGCCGCCGGGGCGCAGAAATGTCGTAGGAATGCCGGTTGCGACCAGAATGTCATCAATCGTGCCTTGAAGCTTTGGCAGCGCAAAGCTGCTTGATGAATCAGCGCCCGCACCGCTGGAGCGTACGATGTGCTTCACGCCCGCAGCTTTGGCCGCCGCCGCCGCGTTGGTAGCCAGCGCTACTTTGTTTTCCACCAACGGAAACAGCAGGAAAAGCGTGTCAATGCCTTTGAAGGCTTGGGTCAGCGCCGCGACATCACCGAAGTCTGCAACGCGGGTTTCAACGCCTGGGTCGTTGCTGTGTTTGCTTCGCAGTACGGCGAAGTCTGCGCCCTGAGCTTGCAGCTCCTTGACCAGTGGTGCGCCAATGTTGCCTGATGCGCCGGTGACGAGAATTTTGTTTGCCATGATGTATCTCCTTCGATTCAAAAGTGGATCAGCGATCCGATAGGAGAATTTTGGAGTTTCCGACAAACAAGATAAAGCGATGTAGCATTCAATGATTGTCAATTTTTTGTTGTAAATAGATGGAACATCTTCGCGGCACCCTCGCGTTTGTGACCGCCGCTAAACAAGGCAGCTTCACGCAAGCAGCGCGTATGCTCGATCTGTCGCCGCAAGCGGTGGCGGCGAGCATTGCGCGATTGGAAACGGCGCTTGATGTGCGGCTGTTTAACCGCACCACACGATCTATTGCATTGACCGAGGAAGGCAGCGCGTTCCTCGCTCGTGCTGAGGTCGGGCTCGCCGCGCTTGAAGACGCGGCGCAGTCGGTGCGCGACAAAGAGAGCGCGCCATCGGGCTTGGTGCGCGTGACCTGCGGCTCAGCGTTTGGTCGGCGCTATCTGTTGCCGATGCTGCCGTCGTTCTACAAAAAGTATCCGCAAGTGCGGCTTGATTTGTCGCTCGATGATCGAAAGGTTGATCTGGTGCGCGATGGCTACGATGTGGCGATTCGTGGCGGTGCGATTGCCGATTCATCGCTCATCACGCGGCGTATTTGCATGCTCTCGGGCGTGATGGTGGCGAGCCCGAATTACCTGAAAAAGTTTGGCACCCCCAGCACCCCCGACGACTTGCATCAACACCGCATCATCGCGCTCCGGTTTGCGTCGGGTCTCGCCGTACCGTGGACGTTGAAGGCGAAGGGAAAGCTCACGACGTTTGACCCAGCGTCCCCCGTACTTACGTTGTCGGACACCGAGGCTGTGGGTGATGCGGCGGTCGCCGGGCTCGGCATTTCGCGCGTTTCGCTGCATTTCGCTTGGCCGCATTTGCAAGCAGGGCGGCTCAAGGCGGTGCTCAACGCCTACAACGATCCGGGCACCCGAGAGATGGTCATTCACTATCCGCATCGCGAACACGTAGCGCCGCGTATCAAGGCGTTCATTGATCACACACTCGAATTGTTGCAAAACGACCCCACCTTGCAAGCCACTCCACAATCTCTGACAAACTACTGCGCATGAAAATCACTCGACTCAACCACGCTGTTTTGTTCGTTCGCGCGGCGCGCGCCAGTGCGAGGTTTTATGCCGATGCGTTTGGTTTCGTTGAGGCGTTTTCTCGGGGTGATGACGCGGTGTTCATGCGCGCAGCAGACTCATCCAACGATCACGATCTAGGTCTGTTTAGCGTCGGCGTGGGTGCGCAGCCAAGCGCTGCGGGTCGTGGCACGGTGGGGCTCTATCACTTGGCGTGGCAAGTGGAATCACTCGATGATTTGCTTGCGATGCGTGAACGTCTGCTAAAAATGGGCGCGCTTTCCGGCGAATCCGATCACGGCACTACGAAGAGTTTGTACGGGCAGGATATCGACGGCATCGAGTTTGAGGTGATGTGGCTGGTGCCCGCCAACCGGCTCACCGCCGATGATCGCGCCAACGCAGGCAGCACGCGGCGCATCAATTGGGACACGGTGCGCGCGGATTACGCCTGATGGCGTTGGGCTCGCTCCGAAGTTGATCAGAGGAGATCGCTTTGTCATGTTGAGCAGAGCGAAACATCAGGCGCGCTGCGAAACCATTTTCACGGAGCGAATTCGGGCGCGTATTGATCCTTCGCTACGCTCAGGATGACAAGCCGCTACCATCTGCGCTTACTTCACACAACCCCACTGGAATCATTGCATGGACGGCGCAACACTCGGTTGGATTTTCGCGATCATTTTGATGGCCGTCGGCGTGGCGGGCACGGTGCTGCCTGCGCTGCCGGGCGTGGTCTTGGTGTTGGGCGGGATCGTGCTGGCGGCGTGGGTCGACAACTTCACGCGGGTCTCCGTTTGGGTGGTGGCGGTTTGCGCGGTGCTGGCAGTGCTGGCGTGGGTGACGGATTACGTGGCAACGATTCTGGGCGCGAAGAAGGCGGGTGCGTCGAAGCTCGCCATCGTTGGCGCGGCGCTGGGCACCATCGCGGGTATTTTCATGGGGCTCGTGGGTGTGCTCTTCATGCCGTTTGTGGGCGCGGCATTGGGGCAGTATTTGAGCGAACGCGATACCAAGCGCGCTGCCAAGGTGGGCCTCGCCACGTGGCTTGGATTGCTGGTAGGCACGGTGGTGAAGCTCGTGCTGGTGTTTATGATGATTGGCTTGTTTGTCGCTGCGCTGCTGCTTTAGCGCGAACGGCAACGCGTCAATCGCGCATCAAACTCGACTACTAGCTTATGCTAGCAATGGCAGAAAGTTAAAAGGCTTGCGCAGGTTTTTTGCTAATTTCAAAAACGGCCCAAGCCTCGCGTAAGGCCAGAAATAAGCTGGCTTA
>JAAFHR010000388.1 GCA_013298455.1 Betaproteobacteria bacterium
TTGGAGCAACATCGCTTGGGTGTTGAAATCATGGGGCGCGGCATGGCCTGGCTCGATACGGGCACGCATGATTCGCTGCTGGAAGCGTCCCATTTCGTACAAACCATTGAGCGCCGGCAAGGACTCAAAGTCTGCTGTCCTGAGGAGATTGCCTATCGTCAGGGCTTCATTGATGCCGCGCAATTGGAGCGACTAGCTAAGCCTTTGGCCAAAAGCGGCTATGGGCAGTACTTGCTCGACGTGCTCAAGGAGCAGGTGTTCTGATGAACGTGATTCGCACTGAGATTCCCGATTGCGCGATCATCGAACCGCGCGTTTTCAAAGATGAGCGCGGCGAGTTTTTCGAAAGTTTTAACGACAATCAATTTGTTGAACACATTGATCCCAACGTACGCTTCGTGCAAGACAATCAAAGCACCTCGCATCGTGGCGTGCTCCGTGGACTTCACTATCAAATCGAGCATGCGCAGGGCAAGCTTGTTAGGGTGACCAGCGGTGAGGTGTTTGATGTGGCCGTCGATCTTCGGAGAAGCTCTAAGCACTTCGGTCAATGGGTTGGCGTAACGTTGAGCGCTGAAAATCAGCGCATGTTTTGGGTGCCGCCGGGCTTCGCGCACGGCTTTGTGGTGTTGAGCGAAAGCGCCGCCTTTCTCTACAAAACCACCGACTACTACGCACCGCAGTTCGAGCGAACATTGGCGTGGAACGATCCCGCGCTGGGCATCGATTGGCCCATCGCCAACCCCACGGTTAGCGCCAAAGACGCCGTTGGAAAACTGCTTTCCGAGGCCAACACCTACGCATGAAAATTCTCATCACCGGTGGCAACGGTCAGCTCGCGCTGGCACTGGATCGGCGGTTGAGTCGCGAGGGTAGTGGACACACCGTTGTTCGGCTGGATCGTTCTGGGCTCAATATTGCATCGAGAGCGGCATGCTTGCAGGTTTTTGATGAATGCCGCCCCGATGTCGTTCTTAATTGCGCGGCCTACACCGCCGTTGACCGCGCAGAATCGGATCGCGATGCTGCGTTTGCCATCAACGCTGACGGCGCAGGATTCGTCGCCGAGGCAGCAAGCGCCGTGAACGCCGTTGCAGTCCATTTTTCCACCGACTACGTGTTCGACGGCAGCGCGACGCGCCCTTACGTTGAGAGCGACCCGTGTGCACCGCTAGGTGTTTACGGCGCATCGAAACTGGCCGGCGAACAGGCGGTTTTCGCAGCCAACCCCAGCGCGATTGTGCTGCGACTGAGTTGGGTGTATTCCAACGACGGTGCGAATTTTTACAAAACGATGCTGCGGCTAGCGGCGGAGCGCCCCGAGCTTCGTGTGGTGGCCGATCAGCTGGGCATCCCGAATTTCACGGGCGACATTGCTGACGCTGTAGCGGCAATGTTCGCGCTCGACAAAAAAACACTCCAAGAACAATCTGGTATTTATCACCTCAGTTCGCGAGGGATTACGAATTGGCACGCATTTGCCAGCGAAATTGTGGACCGAGCGAACCTTCCGTCACCGCCAACGGTCACAGCGATTGCGACGAGCGATTACCCTACGCCAGCGAGGCGCCCGGCGATGAGCGCAATGGACGGCAGTCGGTTCGAGGCGGCCTTCGGTTGGCGGTTTGGGCCGTGGCAGCACGGGCTAGATCGCTGCCTTGCCGAGCGAATTCGGTCAGCGTAAACTCAAACCGCTGCGTTACTATTTTCTTCGGCCACGTTTCGATGCCGATGCCTTTACCAGACCTCTCAAAAAGGTGAACTTATGCGCGAGATTTTTCGAACTGCCTTGTTGTCGCTGTGCACAGTGATCGGAGCGACGCACGCTGCGGTGGGTGTTGAGCAACAGTCGGGTTCACCCGTCACGATTGAACAAGCGTTTCGCGGCGCGCCGCAAGGGGTTTGGGAGAGCAAAAAGGCGCTTGCGGTCGAGCGTTTCGTGAGTACTGCAGCGGCGGGTTTGACCATCGATGCCAGTGCGATCAATCCGTCCGAAGCGTCGTCTCTAAACGCGCAGCGCAAACGCGCGTCGAGCGGGGATGCAGCCAAGCGAACGCCGCTACAAATTGGTTTTGCGCGCGATATTCCAGCGGCACTTCGCACGGTGCCCTTGTCAATCGTGCCGTGGCAAACTCAGGCCGATGGCGCGCGCACGTTCAAGGTGGACATCGCAGCAAGTGAGGCCAAGGGTATTCGCGTGGCCTATCGCTTCGTTGGCCCCGCCAACGGCGCAGAGATTCGCTTTGCGGGCAACGAGCGGGAGCAAGTGTTTAAGAGCGATGCGGCGGCCGCGGCGGAGACGATTTGGTCGCCGATCTTAGAGGGCGATCGAGCGACGATTGAGCTTCGTGTGCTCAAAGGATTTGATCCCGCAAGTTTCTCGTTGGTGTTTGAGCAGCTGATGCATCTCACGCAGGCGGGCAAATCGCTCGGCCAGAAAAATAGCGCAGACATCGGCGACTCCGGCAACTGCAACATCGATATTGCCTGCGTTTCAAACCGCAGCCAAGCGCTGATTGACATTACCCGCGCAACCACAAAAATGTCATTCATCGACGGTGGCAAGGCCTACGTTTGTAGCGGCACGTTGATCAATACGAGCCCCGCGACTGGCGTGCCGTATGTGTTTACCGCAGCCCATTGCATTACATCGCAAGCGGCTGCATCAACGGTCAACACGTACTGGTTTTTTGATGCCGTAGCGTGTGATTCGCTCGCCATTCCGCCGTATCAATTCGTAGACGGCGGTGCAGTGCTCGTGCATCGCGACGAAACGATGGACACCGCGCTCATTCGCATGAACACTTCACCGCCCAACGGCGCAGTGCTTGCGGCGTGGGACGCCACAGTGATTCCGATTAATGCGCCAAACAACACGGTCGTTGTGGGGATCCATCATCCCAGTGGCGATTTGAAAAAGTTTTCTTCGGGCACGATGCAGGGCAATGTGCGTGGCTCCACCTATTGCGATGATGCCGGTACCCAACTCTGCTCGACCTATCTGCGTGACAGCTACATCTCCGTGCGCTGGAATCAAGGCACCACCGAGGAAGGCTCCAGCGGCTCGGGATTGTTCACCTTCGATAGCTCAAAGGGCTACTACACCCTCCGAGGCGGGCTCGAAGGCGGTGGCGCAAGCTGCGCCACGCCCAATGCGCCAGACCGCTATTCACGGCTCGATTTAGTGTTCACCAAGCTCGCGCCGTATTTGCAGCCAAGCGCGATCATTCCAACAACCAATGCTGTGACGGCGTCGATGGTTGAGTTCTACAACCCCGAGTTTGATTTCTACTTCATGACGTCGCGTGAGAGTGAAAAAAACTTGCTCGATACGTTTCGCGACAATGCGTCGCCACCAAACTTTCAGTGGTATCGCACAGGTTACTGGTTTAAGACGGATCCATCTCCGTCAGCGCAAACTTCGTCAATCACAAGGTACTTGATCCCCGGCGCCGCAAAAAACGGCGCGCGGAGCAGTCATTTCTACACCGCTCAGAACTCGGAAAAGCAGCTGATCACGAACACCGGTAGAGAGCGCACAGGCACTGGCTGCAACAACCTGCCCAACACCTGGTTCTGCAACGAAGGCACTGATTCCTACATCGCGCTCCCAACCGGAACACAGGCGGCTGCGAGCTGCTTCGCAGGCGAAAGACCAATCTACCGAGTCTTCCGTGGCGTGCCGAATTTCGTAGACGACGGCAACCACCGCTATCTGAGCAACGCTGGG
>JAAFHR010000389.1 GCA_013298455.1 Betaproteobacteria bacterium
TTCGGCCGCACGTCTCCACTCGGCGTGCGCGTGGCGAGTTTCAAAGCACCCACAGAGGAGGAGAAGGCGCGAGATTTTTTATGGCGCTGCCACGCCGTGGTGCCTCGCTCTGGCGAGCTGATGGTGTGGAATCGCAGCCACTATGAAGATGTGTTGGTGCCGGTTGTGAATCAATGGATCGACAAAGACGAGACCGCGGCGCGCTATGAACACATTTCGAATTTCGAACGACTGCTGACCGATTCCGGCACGCTCGTCCTCAAATGCATGTTGCACATCAGTGCCGATGAGCAAAAGACCCGACTGCAAGCCCGCATCGATGATCCATCGAAGCATTGGAAATTTAGCCTTGGCGACTTGGAAGTTCGAAAACAATGGCCGCTGTATCAAAAGGCCTATGAAAAGGCACTCGCCGCCACGTCGACAAAATTCGCGCCTTGGTACATCATCCCAGCCAACGATAAGCTGCATCGCAATTTGATGATTGCGCAGCTTCTCGTGAGCGCGCTCAAAGCGATGAAGCTGAAGCCACCGAAGGCCAATCCGGCGTTCGTGGGTTTGGTGGTGGCGTAAAAACGCCGGTTGTTGAAGGCACCCCCCCATTCCAGCTTTGTAAAAGGAACCACGTGTTTATTGGGTTCCAAGCGCTTTAATTGGATTTTCGACAATTGGTTTATCGTTGCTGAACCCGAAACCACCAATTGTTTTCCCGTGAAATGTTAGAACCCATCCAATCACTGATTACCCAGGCTCGCGCACTGCGACACGCTGATCCCACGGGCGGGATCTCGTTGGCGGCAGATGCCGTGTCGCAAGCGCGGCCTTTGCTCGCGGCTGATGCGTCGGTGGAGCACGTGGAGCTCCTCGCCAGAGCGCTGTGGGTGAAAGGTCACTGCGAGCGCTTGAGCTCGGCGCTGGCTGACGCGGTGGCTGACTGCTCCGAAGCGGTGGCGCTGTTTTCTTCGATCGGCAATCAGCAAGCCGAATCGCTGGCGCGAAGCCAGTGGGGGGTTGCGCTCTTGCAACTGGGGGATCTCACCGGTGGGCTCGCCCAGCTGGAGCGAGCCATGGAATTGAGCAAGGCGGTTGGTGACGAGGAGCACGTCAGCGACTGCTTGGTGGACATCGGTATTGTCAACAACCTGCTGGGTAACGACGCGCGCGCCATCGAGCTCTACCAGCAGGCGATGGTGTATTTTGAACGCAGCGGAGATCACTACCACCATGCAACCTGCCTCAGCAACGCAGCGGTTGCGCACACAAGCTGGGGGCGACGCGAGCGACAGAGCGGCAACGAGTTGAGCGCACTCGAGCATTTCAGGCAGGCGCGAACGCTTGCGAGTCAAGCCATCGTCGTTGCCGAACGGAGCGAGGATCTCGATTTTTTGGCGCTTCGGTACGTCACGCTTGCTGAGGCTGAGCGCGAGGCCGGTGATTTACCGGCTTGCATCAATACGCTCGAAACGCAGCTGCCGCTCACTGAAAAACTGGGGAGCAAGCGCACACAAGCGCTTTGTCTGAAGAGCATCGCAGCGGCTCTGATTGATCGCGCACAAGACGGTGATGAGGCGCGCGCGCTCAACTGTTTGCAGGCTGCAGACACGCTATGCGAGGAGCATTCGCTCGCAGAAATTCATCCGCCGATCTTGCACGAATTTGCTAAGTTGCACGAGAAATTCAATCGACCCGCCGATGCGCTCGCCGCCTACAAACGTTTCCATGACATCGAAATTCGCGTGCACACGCAAACCGCCGAGCGTGACGCCAAAACACTTGAATCGCGACTCCGCGCTGAGCACATGCAAAAGGAACTCGATCTGGCAAAACTGCGCGAAGCAGAACTCACCGCGCTCAACTCTCGGCTGCACGACCAAAAACTGGCCCTGGAACGGCTCGCCCACATCGATTCGCTCACCGGACTCCCCAATCGCCGCGCTTGGCTCGCCGGCCTAGAGCAAGCCTGGGCGAACGGCAACAACGATGTTTACGTGTTTCTGCTCGATCTGGATCACTTCAAAGCGGTCAACGATACCCACGGCCACCGAGCGGGGGATGACGTGCTGGTGGCCACCGCAAAGTTAGTGCGCCGAGTGTTCGGGGCGTGCGGCGCGGTGGGCCGATTCGGCGGCGAAGAATTTGTCGCTTGGATTCGCGCGGTAAATCATTCGAGCGCCGCTCGATGTGCTGAGCGTTTGGTTGAAGCGCTGCGCAGTCATCCGTGGCGGCAACTCGCACCCGCGCTCGAAGTGACCGGCAGCCTTGGTTGGTGCGCCGGCTCGCTCCACGAAACGCCCTTTGACGCACTCGCTACCGCCGATCAAAACATGTACCAAGCCAAGCGCGCAGGGCGCAATCGCATTGTCGGATCGCCGCGAATCCTGAGCCCCACCGATACAGTTGAATGCTAGACAAACTCACCAAACTGGCCGAGAGCTGCGACGTAATACAGCCTGAGCGTATCGTGCGTGGTCACGAAGTGTCCGTTGGATCTTGGACGCAGCTCACGTTTCCGTTTACTTGGCGGGGTAGCCGCAGTACGCAGTAGCGCGGCTCGGTCCCAATACCGTTCAGTTAGGAATTTTTGCCACAGATTTCATCGATTGCACAGCTGAACGCCGTTGCAGTCTGCAAAATCGGTGTGGTCTGTGAAATCTATGGCAAAGCACGGAGCGCCGTTCAGCAAGTAAACAGTATTGGCTCGAGTTCGCGCCTGTCGCTACGAACAACGATAAGTCAGCAATCGCCCTTTGTAGGCCTCGTTCGCCAACGTTGCCGCTGCATCGAGTCGCTCCTCTTTCACGCCCAAACCGAGCCCAGCCATCTGTCTCGTAAACGCAGCGCGATTGGCGCGATCAGGATCAACGATCCAGATTTGTGCGCCGGGGTTGGCGTGTTGGGCGATAAACCACGGCAGTGCGCCGCTGTCGTCTCGTTCGTAGAGGATGTCGCTGCCGATGATGAGATCGAAACGGCCTTCAACGCGGGGTTGATCTTGGGCGATGGGCAGCGCGCCGTTCATTTCGTCGGTAGACCAAAAGCCGTGCCGGTAAGGCATCGGGTTGAGTGCATTGAGCAATTCGTTTTGCAATAAAAACGCGGCGGTAAGCGGGTGGCAATCGCTTGCCGTGATGTCCGCGCCGCGACGATGCGCGACGAGACTTGCGAGCGCCAGACCACATCCGATCTCAAGAATGCGTTCTGCGGGGTTTACAGGCCGCTGGGCGATGCGCGCGGCGAGCTGTTGACCCGAAGGCCACACCATGCCAAAAAGTGGCCATGCAGCTGAGGAAATGCCCATGCGCTCTGCGGCGCCGTCGGGATCGGCAAATTGCTGACGATCCAAGAGCGAACGAATGGTGAGCGGTGCCACACCCGCCACCGCATGCGATTCATGTTTGACGTGATAACCGGGCATGGAATCCTAAAAATTGCTATCAGCTCGACAGAGTGCCGAGCGACCCTACTAGCTTTTACTACGATTACGTTAACAGATTTGGGCTTTATGAATATTTGATCAAATATCAAAATTGTATAAAAAAGAGTGGTTGGCTTTTTACAATAAAGCTTTTATTAGTAAAGCTGTATGGGTTGTTTATCGACGAATCGTGGTTTTCGGCGTCGCGCGAGCTGCCATTCCCGGCCGCATCAAGCCGCAGCGCGGTGCAGTTTGGCACAATGACAAGCTGATTTTTCGCTGGGCAAGCCATGTTTCCGTACG
>JAAFHR010000039.1 GCA_013298455.1 Betaproteobacteria bacterium
GCGCAGAGCCGCCCGTGAGCACGATCCCCGAGCGCAGCATCGGCTCAAAGCCCGAACGCTTCATCTGATCGTGAACCAACTGAAACAACTCCTCAACGCGCGGCTCAACCACCTCAGCGAGCATGTGTCGCGCCATCGATTTCGCAGGGCGATCAGCCACGCTCGGCACTTCAATGATCTCGTCAGTCGACACCATTTTGCGAAGCGCGCTGGCGTGCAGGTGTTTGATGTCGCTCGCCTCTTTGCTCGGAATTCGAAGCGCCATGGCGATGTCGTTAGTGATCTGATCGCCCGCTACAGCGAGCACGCCGGTGTGGCGAATTGAGCCACCGGTGAAGAGGGCGTAGTCGGTCGTTCCGCCGCCAATGTCGACCAAGCCCACACCCAAATCCATCTCGTCGCGGGTTAAGCAAGCGGCAGCCGATGCGAGGGGTTGCAGCACCAGCTCTTGCACATCGAGCCCGCAACGGCGCACACACTTTTCGATGTTTTCAGCCGCGGACACTGCGCCGGTAACGATATGGACCTTCACCTCAAGACGACGACCACTCATGCCAAGCGGACGTCGCACGCCCTCTTGACCATCAATGATGTATTCCTGTGGAATCGTGTGCAGCACGACCTGATCATTGGGAATGGCAATAGCGCGCGCCGTTTCGATCACGCGCTCCATATCAGCGGCAGTGACTTCGGATTCCTTCATCGCCACCATGCCGCTCGAATTCAAGCTTCGAATGTGGCTACCCGCAATGCCTACGTAGACCTGTGTGAGTTTGCAATTGGCCATCGCGGCAGCCTCTTTCACGGCGGCGGCAATGGATGCAGTCGTGGCATCGATGTCCACCACCATGCCTTTGCGCAACCCATGTGATGGCTGCTCGCCGAAACCGATGACGCGGATGCCGGTGTCGCTGATTTCAGCAACGAGAGCCACGACTTTTGACGTGCCGATATCGAGCGCTGCGACGAGTTCACTCATAGCGCGATTCCTTGCTTCTCTGACGAATGGGTCGGGGTCATTTGAGCTGTGAGCGGCGCGCTATTGCGGCCGACTGCGATGGCCGATTTGTAGCGAAGATCAACGCGCGAGAGGGCCGCGCGTTGTTCGGAAGTCCAGCTCGCATAGAGCGCCGTGAAGCGATTGAGTCGTTGTGCGAATTGATCTCGGCCAAAATCAATGGCCACATCACTTTTCGTCTGCAGCGTGATCGCGCCACGCGAAGAAACGTTCATCGATTTCACCTCTAAACCCAACGGTGCGAGCGCGAGTTTTGCCTCACGGTAGCGAGCAACGACCTCGCTGGCGGCACTTGCGGGGCCATCAAAACGCGGCATCGGTGCGCGTGAGGTGGCGCGGAAAATTTCACCGTTGTCGGAGAGCAAGTCGTTTTCACCCCAGTAGCCAATCGCTCGATACTCTTGCACGCGAACATCTAGCGCCATCGGCCAGCGACGCTCAACGACCACATCGCGAACCCACGGCAGCTTCTTGAGCGTGTTTCGGGCGCGAGACGGTGACACGGTGAAAAACGTGCCACGTAAATCGCTTCGAATGGCCGATTCCAAAAGCCCGGGATCAAGCTCAGTGAGCGGCGTGATGACAGCAACTTGACGAAGCGCGAAAACGCCGCGCGCATTCGCCCAAGAGAACGCACTCCACGCAATGGCCGCCGTGGAGGCAATGGCCATCCACAGCGCAATGCGATTGATGAGTGCGGTGTCGTTAAGCATGAGTATTAGCCGCCTTCACGGCTGCGACCACTTTCGCAGACACGGTGCCGATGGAACCGGCGCCCATGGTCATCACCACGTCGCCGTCTTTGACCATGTCGAGAATTTGTGTGGGCAGCTTCGCAACGTCCTCCACGAAAATCGGTTCGACCTTGCCACGCAAACGAATTGCACGCGAGAGCGCACGGCCATCCGCAGCAACGATGGGCGCTTCGCCAGCGGCGTAAACCTCGGTCAAAAGCAGTGCATCAACGTCAGAGAGCACCGCAGCGAAGTCTTCAAACAAGTCACGCGTACGGGTGAAGCGATGCGGCTGAAACGCAAGCACCAAGCGTCGCCCGGGAAACGCCGCGCGCGCTGCGGCGAGCGTGGTTTTGAGCTCAACGGGATGATGTCCGTAGTCATCAATAAGCTCGAATTTCGCAGCGCCGTGCGTCACCACGCCATAGCGATCAAAGCGCCGCCCGACGCCACCGAATGCCGCTAACGCCCGAGCAATGGCGGCGTCATCCACGCCCAAGTCTTGCCCGATGGCGATTGCGGACAGAGCGTTTCTGACGTTGTGCATACCTGCGGCGTTGAGCACCACGGCGAACGAGGCGTGCCCTGCCCGAACGACATTGAAGCGCATCGTCGCACCGTCAGCGCGCACATCGGTGGCGCGAACGTCAGCCGTCTCTGAGAGCCCGTAGGTCACCACAGGCGTGACGATTTTCGGGATGATCGATGCCACACCTTCATCATCGATACAGGCGTATACCGAGCCGTAAAACGGTAGTCGATGCGAGAAATCAACAAACGCTTGCTTCAGTCGATCCAAGCTGTGACCGTAGGTTTCCATGTGGTCAGCATCGATATTGGTGATCACTGCCAAAGTGGGCGAGAGATGCAAGAACGATGCGTCTGATTCATCGGCTTCGGCGACTAGGAATTCGCCCGTACCCAATCGAGCGTTGGAACCTGCAGCGAGTAAGCGACCACCGATGACGAACGTTGGATCAAGGTGGCCTTCACCCAAAACGCTCGCTACGAGTGATGTTGTCGTGGTCTTGCCGTGTGTGCCAGCGATAGCGATACCGCGCTTCATGCGCATCAACTCAGCGAGCATCAAGGCGCGTGGTACCACGGGAATTTTCGAAGCCAGCGCGGCGACCAATTCAGGATTCTCGCGGCTGATCGCGGTGGATGTGACGACGGCTTGTGCGTCCCCAAGATTGGCCGCAGCATGCCCGACAAACGTTTGCACGCCGAGGCTCTTGAGGCGCTCCAGCACTGCCGAATTCGACGCATCGCTACCGCTGACTTGGTAGCCCTGATTGTGCAAAACCTCAGCGATGCCGCTCATGCCGATGCCGCCGATGCCGATAAAGTGCATGCGGAAAGACCTGTGTTGCGAGTTGCGGCGGCGCGCTCGATGGCGTCACAAATGCGCTCGGTGGCGTTGGCGTGAGCAACGCTGGTTGCTGCCGCCGACATCGCTTTGAGTTGCACTCGATCAAGCGAAGTAATCAGCGAAGCGAGTGTGTCGGCGAGCAGATCGCGCTGCTCAACGATGCGGGCGGCGTTTACCGAAGCGAGCGTTTGCGCGTTGTGCAACTGCTGTTGATCGGCGTGGTGGGGATAGGGAATCAAAATGGAAGGTACGCCCAGCAGCGCGAGCTCGGAGACTGTGCTCGCGCCGCTTCGGCCGATGAACAAGTCGGCGTCGGCCAACGCTGTCCACGATTGATCGAGGAACTCACGAACGTCAGCATCAACCCCCGCCTCGGCGTAGCGGGTTGCGGTTGCGCCCGCCGCACCTTTGCCAGCTTGATGCAGGATGTGTGGGCGAGCGGCTGGATCCATCGCAGCGAAGGCCGCAGGGAGCGCTGTGTTGAGCGCCTCCGCGCCCCGGCTGCCGCCCATCACCAACACCTTGACGCGTCCGTTGCGCGCGGCGAAGCGCTCAGCTGCAGACGTAATCGCTGCGAATTCTTTGCGAATGGGATTGCCGGTTACGACGCGCCGAGCACCGAGTTCAGCGAAAGTATTCGTGAAGCCAGTCAACACCGTTGTTGAAAATTTAGCCAGCAATCGGTTCGCAAGCCCTGCAACCGCATCGCTTTGGTGAATCAGTAAAGGCACTTTCATTCGCCAAGCTGCCAAGCCACCGGGCACGGTTGGGTAGCCCCCCATGCCGATCACGGCGGTGGGTTGAACCGACTTGAAATGACGTTTCGCTTCGTTGAACGCACTCCACAGCGTACCGGGTAAACGAAGCTTCGCGCCAAGACCACGCCCAACGATGCCTTCAAACGCAATCGCCTTCAACGGAAATTCCTTCGGATCAACCAGCGTTTGCTCCATGCCCCGAGGCGTGCCCATCCAGCTCACCTGCCATCCACGCTCACGCATGGCACGAGCCACGGCAAGCCCCGGATAGATGTGTCCACCGGTGCCACCAGCCATCACGACGAGATGCCCACTCATACGGTGAACCCCCGTGTGAGCCGTCGATTTTCCCAATCGATTCGAAGCAAAATCGACAGCGCTACGAGGCTCGCAATCATGCCGCTGCCGCCGTACGACATCAGCGGCAACGTGAGCCCTTTGGTGGGCGCGAAGCCCATGTTCACCGCGATGTTGATGAGTGATTGCACGCCGAACAGTGTGCCAATGCCTTGCGCGGTGAGTGCAGAAAACGGCTGTTCGTTTTGGCGCGATTCACGTCCGATTTTGAACGCGCGCCAGGTGATCCAAGCGTAGGCAATCACCACTACCAAAACGCCGATCAAACCCAATTCTTCGGCAGTGACAGCGAGGATGAAATCGGTGTGCGCCTCAGGCAAGTAGTAGTGTTTTGAAACGCCCGCGCCGAGCCCCAAGCCAAAGATGCCCCCACGTCCAATGGCCATGAGCGATTGCGTGAGTTGATAGCCCTTCCCGAATTCTTGTTTCCAAGGATCAAGGAACCCAAAAATGCGCTCTAGTCGGTACGGCTCGAACCACACAAGCGCCACTGCCGAAACAATGGCCAACGCGAGCACGGGCACCACCAAACGATGATCGAGTCCCGCCATGAACAGAATCAGTAATCCGCAAGTTAGCACCACGAAGGTTGCACCAAAATCCGGCTCGCGGAGCAACAGCGCGCTAACAAACAGTGCGATCAGAATGAACGGGCCCAGCCCACGAAGTAAGCTCTGCTTCAAGGGCTGATTGGCATGCAGAAACTCGGCCTTACTCACCGCATAGCGCGCCGCGAAGAGGATCATCGCGATTTTCATCATCTCAGACGGCTGAAAGCTAAAGGGCCCCAAAGGAATCCAACGACGTGCGCCATTGACCACCCGGCCAATGCCCGGAATCAACACCAGAATCAAGAGCACCGTTGCCGCGAGAAACACCCAAGGGGCCACGCGCTCCCACGTCTTCATCGGCGTGTCGAACACAAAGAGCGCCACCACAATAGCGATCAACACAAAGAGCGCCTGCCGAAACAAAAAGTAGGTCGACGAATTCCGAGTTAAGCGGCTCTCAGAGGCGCTGGCGATGGACGATGAATACACCATCAGCAAACCGATGGCCAAGAGCAGCACAACGACCCAGACGAGCGTGATGTCGAATTCACGTGCGGCGGCAGGCGTCCTGCCGTGCGCAGCCGAGGTGGTCGCGTTGGTGAAGCGTACTCGTAAGTCATTGAGGGCCGCGCTAAACATGGCTTACAGGCTCCTCAAACTGCACGCTTTTTGCCGTCGCCCATTGCCGCACCGCAGTGCCAAAGCGTTCTGCACGGTGCTCAAAATTGCGAAACATATCCCAGCTGGCACAGGCGGGCGAGAGCAGCAACACGTCACCGGCTGTTGCTTGATCGAGGGCGCTGTGAACCGCGTCTTCGAGGGACGAAAAGCGTTTGTTCTTGATTCCCTTTTTATCGAGCGCTGCGGCGATGGCATCCGCGTCGTGCCCAATTAAATGCACGGCCTTGCAGTGCCCGCAGGCTGCGGCCAGCTCGTCGAACGATTGACCTTTCCCGTCGCCACCGGCAATCAGCCAGGTGGGCTTACGATTGCCATTGAGCGCTGCTGAAGTCGCAACGACGGTGGTGGCTTTCGAATCGTTGATGATGTCAACGCTGCCCACGCGACCGATCCACTGATAGCGGTGCGCAACCCCAGCAAACGAGCGCATCACCGCATCGACCACCTCAGGTGAGGGTTGCAGCGGTAAGGTGATGGCATAGGCGGCAAGCGCGTTCATGTAGTTGTGCTCGCCGCGCAGCTGCATGTCAGCGCTGTTGACAATCAATCTCTGACCGTGCATCAAGTGAACGGCGCTGGATGTGCTGTGCAGCCCCACTTCGTCATCGTCTTGGGGTGCGCTGCCTCCAAAGCTGATCTGCTTCACGCCGCTGCGACGCATGGCATTCGACCACACATCGTCACGGTTGATGACTTGCCGTTTTGCCAGCCTATAGATGCTGGCTTTGCTCGCCGCGTAGTCGAAAAAGCTTGGATAGCGATCCAAGTGGTTAGCGCTTACGTTGAGCACGGCTGCGTTTTCGAGCACCAATGATTGCGTGGACTCAAGCTGAAAACTTGAGAGCTCAAGCACCCAAGTTTTGCAATCGGGTTTGTCAGCCAACGCATCAAGAATCGGCAGACCGATGTTTCCAGCAACGACGGTGTTGGGATCGATGCGCTTCGCAATGTCGCCCGCAATGGCCGTTGTTGTGGTTTTGCCATTCGAGCCCGTGATCGCAAAAACTTTGGCGTCCGACGCCACGCTGCGTGCGAACAATTCAATATCACCCACGACGGCAACCCCTGCTTTGATCGCACTGCTTAGCGCGTAGCTCGCACGGGGCACACCAGGCGAGAGCGCGACCAAATCACAAGACGGCAGCGCATCACGATTCACGTCGTGCCGTTTCACGATGACTGAGGGAAACCTCTCTCGAAGCAGCGCTTCACCAGACGGATTGGCTGACCCGTCAAGCACGGTGATGATCGCGCCCCGCGCGTGCAAATGCCGCACGAGCGAGATCCCGGTTGCACCGAGCCCCACTACGTTCACGCGACAATTGGCAAGCGAGTTGGTCACTACCTGCTATCTCAATTTCAATGTTGAAAGACCGGCGAGCACCAAAAACATCGTGATGATCCAGAAGCGAATCACCACATGGTTTTCATGCCAACCGCCTAGCTCAAAATGATGGTGCAGCGGCGCCATGCGAAAGATGCGTTTGCCCTTGCTGTACTTGAAGTACCCGACCTGCAGCATCACGCTGATCGTTTCCATCACAAACACGCCGCCCATCACCACCAGCACAATTTCTTGCCGCACGATCACTGCAATCGTGCCGAGCGATGCACCCAACGCAAGCGCTCCGACGTCGCCCATAAACACCCGTGCAGGGTGGGCGTTGAACCATAAAAATCCCAAGCCAGCGCCGGCCATGGCACCGCAATAGACCATCAATTCCGCTGCGCCGGGAATGTAGGGAAAGAGCAGATAGCGCGAATAGTCGACGCGCCCCACGACGTACGCAAACACTGCCAGCGCGCTACCGACCATCACCACAGGCATGATCGCTAAACCATCGAGCCCATCAGTGAGATTCACCGCGTTGCTGGTGCCCACGATGACAAGCCACGTCAGCGTGATAAATCCAAACACGCCGAGTGGGTAGGCGATGTTCTTGAAGAATGGCACGATCAAGTCGGCTTTTGAGGGAAGCTCATTGGTGAAACCACTCTGCATCCAGCGGAAAATCAGATCAAAAATCTTGTCGGTGCTGGGCGCTGAAATCGCGAAGGCCAAATACACGGAAGCGAGGATGCCGACGAAAGCTTGCCAGAAAAGTTTTTCTTTCGCGGACATTCCTTTGGGATTTTTGTGTACCACTTTACGGTAATCGTCCACCCAACCAATCGCACCGAAGCCGATCATCACAAAGAGCACGACCCACACAAATCGATTGCTCAGATCAGCCCACAAGAGCGTGGAAATCGCAATCGAGAGCAGCACCATCGCGCCGCCCATCGTAGGCGTGCCTTGCTTCACCAAGTGCGTTTGTGGCCCGTCGGTACGCACCGATTGCCCGATCTTCATAGCGAGCAACCAACGAATCATTCGTGGCCCGATCATCAGCGCGATCAACATCGCCGTAGCTGTTGCGAGCACGGTGCGCATGGTGATGTAGTTGATAACACTCAATCCACGAATGTCGTTCGCAAACAGATTGGCGAGCCAGAGCAGCATTAGTTCGTCTCTTTCATAGAAGCTTCTAGTTGTTCGATGACGCGGTGCATGGCCATGGAGTGCGAGCCCTTGGCCAAGAGCGTTGTGTGTGTATCTAGCTCACCTCGGAGCGCATTGACGAGGGATTCGAGCGTTGAAAACGATTGACCCGAGCGACCGAAATGCTCGGCAACACTCGAAAAACGTTGACCCAAAGTGAACACCCGATCTAAGCCCGCATCAGCCGCGTAGCGTGCCACGTCACGATGTAGCGCTTGCCAGTTTTCGCCCATTTCGGCCATATCGCCGATGACGAGGATGCGCTTGCCGGGCATCGTACGAAGCACGTCAATGGCGGCGCGCATCGACGCTGGGTTGGCGTTGTAGCTGTCGTCAATGGCGAGCGTGCCGTTGGGCAATCGCCTATTGGTCAAGCGGCCGGAGACATTGCTCGCCACTCGCAAACCGTCGATCATGGCTTGTGCCGGAATCCCGATGGCGTGAGCGGCGCCAATGGCGGCAAGTGCATTGCTTGCATTGTGCGCACCGAGCATCGGAAGATCAACGGTATGCTCATCCGAACTTCTGTCCAGCGTGAAGCTGAGGCGTGTTGGCGCAGCAAACTCGCCGCGCACCGTGGCGTTAGCGCTCGTGCCAAAGCTGATTTGCTTGAAGTCGCGGGTGATCACTTGCCAATAGGCGAAAAACGCATCGTCGCGATTGATGACTGCGCAGCCATTGGCTGCGAGACCCTCGAAGATTTCACCCTTGGCTTTCGCCACGCCCATCAGCGAACCTACACCTTCCAAATGTGCGGGCCCAGCGTTGGTGATCACGGCGACATTGGGTTTCGCTAATCGTGTAAGTAGCGAGATCTCGTCAAGTGATTCATCCCCATCTCAACGATGGCGACTTTGTGGTGTGCGCGCAGCCGGAGCAGCGTGAGTGGCACGCCGATGTGGTTATTGAGATTGCCGTGCGTCGCGATCACCGCATCATTGCCGAAATGCACGCCCATGATGGACGCGAGCATTTGCTTGGTGGTTGTTTTGCCATTACTGCCAGTGACTGCAATCACTGGCAACGAAAACTGCTCGCGATGGGCCCTCGAAATCGCTTGGAGCGCGGCCAACGTGTCTGCCACCCGCAACACGCAAACGTCGGAGCTGACCGAGACCTCCTGCGATACCAATACGCCCGCAGCACCCGCGGCCACAGCCTGAGCCACAAACGCATGACCGTCGAACGATTCGCCTTTGAGCGCCACGAACAAACAGCCCGCCTCAATAGTGCGGCTGTCGATGACGACGCTCGTAAACGTTTGCGCCGCGCCGCTGAGCACGGCATTGCAAGCCACCGCCATACGAGCGCTAGAGAGCATGGTTCACCTCGCTGCGTTGAGCGCGTTGAAATAGCGCCTGTCGCGCAATCTCAACGTCTGAAAACGGATAGCGAACGCCTTTAATTTCTTGGTAGTCCTCGTGACCCTTTCCCGCGATCAGAACGATGTCGTGGTCGGATGCTGAGGCAATGGCAGCGGCAATGGCCTCGCGCCGATCTACGACAACGGTTGCTGACATGCCGCTCCGAGACAGCACGCCCGATTCAATGTCGGCAGTGATGGTTTCGGGGACTTCGCTTCGCGGATTGTCGCTCGTGATCACCAGGGAATCAGCGATCTTCGAGGCGATTTCGCCCATCTGTGGGCGCTTCGTGCGATCACGATCGCCGCCACAACCAAACACCACGATGAGCTTTTGATGGGCGGTCTCTCGGAGGGTATGCAGCGCCTTGGAGAGCGCGTCGGGCGTGTGGGCGTAGTCCACGTACACAGCAGGTTGTGTGCTGACGGCGTTCGGCTCGCCCACGCGCTGCATACGACCGGGTGCCGCGCTGACCTTCGAGAGCGCGGCAGCGACATGTTCCGCATCGAAACCCTGCGACACGAGTGTGGCTGCAACGGCGAGCATGTTGTAGGCGTTGAATCGACCGACGATCTGCGTATCAACGATGAGCTCACCCCACGGCGATGCGATTTCAAGGCGCATGCCGTCGCTCGTGCTGCTTGCAATGCGTCCCCGAACGAGCCCTGCGTTCATGCCGTAGCCAATCGTTTGCGGCAGCTTTCGCGCAATCAGGTGAGCGCCGAATTCGTCATCAGCGTTGATGATGCGATGTTTGGTGGGGTAGTCTGAAAAGAGCTTGGCCTTCGCCGCGCCGTAGGCTTCCATCGTGCGGTGATAGTCGAGATGATCCTGCGTCAGATTGGTGAACACCGTTGCGTCAAAGCGTACCCCGCTCACACGCCCTTGATCGAGCGCGTGCGAGCTCACTTCCATGGCCACCGATTGCGCGCCCGCTTCGAGCAAATCGCGCAAAGTCGTGTGCACGCTTGCAGCGTCGGGTGTCGTGTTGGCTGTGGCCTGTAACGAGCCGAGCAATCCGCTGCCGAGCGTGCCAATGAGTCCGGCGCTGCCCGGTGTTTGGCTGAGTGAATCGTAAGCTTGCGCCAGCCAACTCGCGACGGTGGTTTTGCCGTTGGTTCCGGTCACGCCCACGACCCGTAGCGACTGCGAAGGACGAGCATAGAAATCATCAGCGACAACGCCGATGATTCGGGCCAAGTTTTCAACCGCAATCATCGGCACTGAGGTAGGTGCGCTGCTTGCAGCCCCTTCGCCGGGCTGCAACAAGACGGCCGCTGCACCGGCTTGCACCGCCGATTCGATGTAGCGCCGACCATCGCTCACCTGCCCCGGAAAGGCTGCAAACACATCGCCCGGTTGCACGGCGCGCGAGTCAACCACCAAGCGATTCCGCGTGATCCCAAACTGGTCCAAGCGTGTGATCGCTGGGTGCGTCATGGCCGCTCCCTTAGAAGTGCAACGGTCACATCGCTCGACGGCTGCGTTGGCGCATTGGGCAGCGGCGCGTCAAAGGGCACTTCAAACAAACGAAGCGTTTGGCTCATCAGCGCCGAGAAAATGGGCGCAGCCACTTGCCCGCCGTAAAAGATGCCGCCGGTGGGCTCATCCACCATCACAGCGATCACGTAGCGGGGATTTGATACGGGCGCGAGCCCAGCGAACGAAGCCACGTATCGTCCTTCGGTGTAGACCGCACCGGCGAGCTTTTTCGCTGTGCCGGTTTTGCCCGCCACACGATAGCCCGGTACTTGCGAGAGCGGCGCGGTACCTTCACGGTTCGTTGCTTTTTCGAGCATCGGTAGCAGCTGGGCAACGGTCTCGGGCGAATACACGCGATTTTTTCGACCGCCACCATCGCTCTTAAAGAGCGTGACATCGACCACATTGCCGCGATTGGCAAACACCGTGTAAGCACGAGCCAGCTGCACCAAATTCACCGACAGGCCATAGCCGTAGCTCATCGTGGCTTTTTCAATCGGACGCCAGGTTTGCGCCGCGCGAAGCCGACCATGCGCCTCGCCCGGAAATCCGGTTTGTGGCGCGACACCGAAGCCCGCGCGCTGCAAGTGCCGCCACATCACTTCGTTGGGCAGGCGCTCGGCGATCCGCGCAGTGCCGACGTTGCTTGATTTCTGAACGATCTCGGTCACCGTAGCAACACCGCCGCTACCGATGCTGTGACTGTCCCCAATCGTTGCGCCGTTGATGGTGTAGCTGCCGCCCGTCATCGCGATGCTCTCAGTGGCTTTGAGCACCCCGGTGTCGATGGCAGTGGCCACAGTAAACGGTTTCATCGTGGAGCCGGGTTCGAACAAATCCGCTACAGCTCGATTGCGTAGACCGCCTGTCGCGGCAGCGCTTCGATCCCCCGGTTTCGCAGAGGGATAGTTCACCAGCGCCAGAATTTCGCCTGAATGCGCATCAAGCACAACGGCTGCGCCGCCCTTGGCGCGATTGGCGTCCACGCCGCGCTTTAGCTCACGAAACGCGATGTGTTGCACCCGCGAATCAAGCGCTAATTGCAGATCGCGACCCTGCTGCGGCGTGCGCAAACTGCCGTGCTCTTCCACCACGCCGCCACGGCGATCCATCGTCACACGCCGCGCGCCGACTTTGCCGGACAACCACTCGTTTTGCGAGAGCTCGATGCCTTCTTGGCCGATGTCGTCCACGTTGGTGATGCCGAGCACTTGCCCCATCACCTCTTGTGACGGGTATTCGCGTTTGTATTCGCGCTGTAGTGACACGCCCGCGAGCTTCATCGCCGTGACGGCTTGCGCAGCCTCAGGCGTGATGCCGCGTGCCAGATACACCACATCGCGGTCCGACTCGGTTTTTTGTTTGATGTCGCTGCTGCGTTGACCGAGTACCTTGGCCAGCGCATCGATTTGCGCGGCTGTCATGTCGATCTGATCTGGAAAAGCGAGTACGCCGTGCGCCGGAACGCTCGACGCGAGCACCGCACCTTCGCGATCCAGAATCCGACCGCGTGACGCTGGCAACACCAAATCACGGAGCGTTCGCGCATCACCGCGCCGCGTTAAGTCGTCATGCTGGATTACTTGCAGGTAAACGCCGCGACCCGCCATGATCGCGAAGCCGCCCAGAATCGTAAAGATTACAAAGTACACGCGCCACGATGACCAGCGTCCGCTACCGTTGCTGCTCGCCAAGCCGCTATCGCTCGCATAGCTTTGACGCGCCGCTTTCGGCGTGCTCTTTCCTGAGCCGCCCATCACGCGTTTCAGCCAGCCACCTTTACTGTTATTGGCTGTATTCATTGACGCGCCCCTTTGGGGGCAGCGGCTACCGTTGCAGTTGCGGCGTCGCTACCGGCCACCGCCGAACGCACTTCCACAATCGGCGAACGCGACAGCTCTGGAAGCTCCATCTGTAGACGCTCGCGAGCCGTTTGCTCAACGCGCGTCGGGTTCGATAGTTTGGTTTGCGCGAGCGTTGCACGCACTCGATCATTGTCGAGTTGATACGCCAAATCGCGCGCACGATTGATTTCAATGGTGAGCTGACGCACGCGGTATTGCGATGAAATCAGCGCAAACGCACTCACCCAAAGCAGCACGCCGATCACGATGTTGGCCTTGGTCATTGCAAGCGCTCCGCAACGCGCAAACGAGCGCTTCGGGCGCGTGGATTCGCGGCGATTTCCTCGTCGCTCGGTGCAACATCGCTGCCGATCATACGCACCGTTGCGGCGGGCAAGCCGAGCGCTTCAGTGGGCACATGCCGCAACCGCGGATCAACCGGTGTGCGCCCCGACTGATCGCGCATCCACAATTTCACGATGCGGTCTTCGAGCGAGTGATAGGTGAT
>JAAFHR010000390.1 GCA_013298455.1 Betaproteobacteria bacterium
TCAAAAATCGCGTTTGCGCATTTGGTCGCACAGCTCACGCGCTGGGGCTTTGAACTGATCGATTGCCAGCAACAAACGGAACACTTGGCGAGCTTTGGCGCACGTCCCATTTCGCGTGAAAACTTCTTGCAACGCATTGAGCGGTTGATACACTCAGAAGCAGCGGTGCCGCGCACAGGGCGTTGGCAGTTTGATGCGACTCCAAGCTTGATTGAGTCGCTTCGTGATCGTGCAAAGTGAATGCAGTGGTTTTGATTTTGTTGCCTTCACCGGCTGGCGCAACACGCCAGATTCACCGCTATGAGTAGCCCACGCGAACTCGCTAAGGTGCCGTGGCAGGCGCTGCAGTTTTATTCCACCGCGCCTTATCCGTGTAGTTATCTCGATGGTCGTGTGGCTCGCTCGCAAGTCGCCACGCCGAGCCATTTGATTGACGGACACCTCTACGGCGAATTGCTTCGAATCGGTTTTCGTCGCAGCGGTACGTTTGTGTATCGACCGCACTGTGATGGCTGCAACGCGTGCCAACCGCTACGCGTTCCCACCGCGCAATTTGTAGCGAGCCGCAACCAGCGCCGCGCTTGGGAGAAACATCACACCGGGCTTAGCGTTAAGGCGGTACCGCTTGGCTATCAAGCGGAGCATTACGAACTGTATTTGCGCTACCAGCGGCTGCGTCACCACGGCGGTGGGATGGATCGCGATTCGCGCGAACAGTATCAACATTTTTTGTTGCAGAGCCACGTCGAAACGCTACTCGTTGAGTTTCGCGATGCCAAACGAGAGTTAGTTATGGTCAGCTTGATCGACGTGCTCGCCGATGGTCTGTCGGCGGTCTACACGTTTTACGAACCCACGGTCAAAGGCAGCCTTGGTACCTTCAGCGTGCTGTGGCAAATCGAGCAGGCCAAGCGCCTCAACTTACCGTATCTGTACCTCGGATACTGGATCGATGGCAGCGACAAGATGGCCTACAAAGCTACATTCAAGCCCAATGAAGTGCTTACGAATCAAGGCTGGCTGCCGCACCGCACGCTAGATTTGGCGTAGTTTTTTGCTTCAAACTTATTGGCGCTTTGCCCGAATTAACGAGGGCTGTGCGCTATTTTTTGTAGTTTTTGAATATCTCATAAAACCCTCTGCACCGCCGCCCATTCCGCCCAAATCCGCCCCTTTTCGTCATTCCCGCGAAGGCGGGAATCCATGGCGAATTGAGCGAAATCAATCACTTGGAACAATTCTCTTCATCGACGATGGATTCCCGCCTGCGCGGGAATGACGGAGGTTGGAGTTGTGCCAAGCTCTCTCATAGCTAATTTCATAGCCCACGTTTCATTGGGCTTGCATCAACGCGCCAACTAATCTTTCGAAACCCATGTCCGAACTCGTCTTCAAATCTGTCCGCGAACTCTCCGGTTTGCTCGTCTCAAAATCGCTCTCAGCGCGCGAATTGCTCGACGCAAGTTTGGCGCAAATTGATCGCCACAATCCGTCGCTTAATGCGGTCGTCACCTTGGATCGCGAGGGCGCTTATGCCAACGCTGATGCGGTTGATGCGCGCCGAATGCGCGGCGATCCAACGTCGCCGCTCGCGGGTTTGCCGATTGCCGTGAAGGACATGGAGCCCGTCAAAGGCATGCGCACGACCAAAGGTTCGCCGATTTTGAAAGATTGGATTCCCGACTACGACACGATGATGGTCGAGCGATTTCGAAATCACGGCTTAACGATTTTGGGCAAAACCAATGTCCCCGAATTCGCCCTCGGCTCGCAAACCTTCAACACCATTTTCGGAGCGACAAAAAATCCGTGGGATGCCACCAAAACTTGCGGTGGCTCATCCGGCGGCGCGGCGGTGGGCGTTGCAACCGGTATGTTCCCCTTTGCTGACGGCTCCGACATGGGCGGCAGCTTGCGAAATCCGGCGAACTTTTGCGGCGTGGTGGGGCTGCGTCCATCGCCCGGTCGAGTGCCCGATTACCCGGTCGCAAACTTGTGGGGCACCGTGGGCGTTCATGGCCCGATTGCCCGCACCGCCGAGGACGCCGCGTGGTTGCTATCGGTTCAAGCGGGCGATGATCCTCGCGTAACGATGGGCTGCTGCGGCGATCCCACGGTGTACCGCGAGCCATTGGATCGTGATTTCGCTGGCGTTCGTATCGCCTATTCCCCCACACTCGGCGGCTTGCCCGTTGAAAAACAAGTGCGTGAGGCGCTCGATCAATCGATCAAACGATTCGAAGCGCTCGGCGCAATCGTTGAAGAAGCCGAGCCCGATTTGGCGATTGCCGACAACGCGTTTCAAGTGCTACGTGGCTTGCACCTGTTGGGCTCCATGCTCCCCCTCTACAAATCACACAAACACCTGATGAAAGACACCGCGGTGTGGAACATCGAGCAGGGCTTAAAGCTCACCGGCGAACAAATCTCCGAAGCGCAGCTGCAGCAATCGAAATGCTTCGAGCGCATGCAGCGTTTCCTAACGAAGTACGAATACTTCCTCTGCCCCGTCAATCAAGTCGCGCCGTTCGACGTCAACACGCCCTACCCAATGCAAATCGACGGTGCGCCGCTTGAAACGTATCTCGATTGGATGAAGAGCGCGTTCCGCATCACCATGACCTCGCACCCCGCCGCCAGCGCCCCCGTCGCCTTCACGAAATCAGGCTTGCCAGTGGGCATGCAGATCGTTGGGCGACATGGTTGCGAGCGCGAGGTTTTGCAGCTGGTGTATGCGGTGGAGTTGCCGTTGCGGGAGCGGATTGCGGCTAACGTGTGTTGATCGAAAGCGCGCGAAAAACGCCCCGCCCGAGAAGAGGGCATCTGTCAAAGCTACGGATACAACCCACGCAACTCCCGCGCCGCCAAAACTCGGGTGCAAGCAATGATGAACGCCGCAGTACGCAGCGATGTTTTCGTTTCTTTGGATTTGTGCACGACCGCTTTGAGCGCTTCGACCATGATGCGCTCTAGGCGATCATTGATTTCGGATTCGGTCCAGAAGAAGCTTGAGAAATCTTGCACCCATTCGAAGTAGCTTACCGTGACGCCGCCTGCGTTGGCGATCACGTCGGGAACGACTTGGATGCCGCGATCATGCAAGATGTCGTCGGCTTGTGGGGTGGTGGGGCCGTTGGCGCCTTCGACGACTAGCTTCGTTGCGAGCTTTTGTGCGCGCTCTGCGGTGATTTGGTTTTCGAGCGCGGCGGGTACGAAGATGTCACTGTTTAGCGCCCAGAATTCGGCTTCGGTGATCTTCGTTGCGCCGCTGAATTCGGTGAGTTTGCCGCCCGCTGCTACGTGGGCGAGGGCGGCGTCAACGTCGATGCCGTTTTCATCGACGACCGAGCCGCTGGCGTCTTGCAAGCCGATGATTTTGGCGCCTGCATCGCGGAACAATCGTGCGCCAATGCCGCCCACATTTCCAAAGCCTTGTACGACGATGCGCGAACCGGAGATGTCAAATCCCATGGCGCGAGCGGTTTCACGAGCGGCGATGTACACGCCGCGCCCGGTGGCTTCTTTGCGGCCGAGCGAGCCGCCCAGTGCGATGGGTTTGCCGGTAACGACGCCGGTCGACGTTGCGCCCGTGTTCATCGAATAGGTGTCCATCATCCACGCCATGATTTGGTCGTTGGTGTTGACGTCCGGCGCGGGAATGTCTTTGTCGGGGCCGATGATGAGCCCGATTTCGCTGGTGTAGCGTCGCGG
>JAAFHR010000391.1 GCA_013298455.1 Betaproteobacteria bacterium
GCCAGACGTATAGATATCCACGTCGGGTTTGCCGATGAGCTGGTTGCTCGCTAGATTCCGTAGGGTGGCGGAACCAGCGGGATCGGTGTTACTGCCGATGATGATCGGGCCGCCAATCGCACCGACGCCATCGGGCTTTGCGAGCTCCAAAAAGCCTTGCTCGATGCGGGTGCTGCCGCCGTAGTCGTTAGCGGCGGTGCCCGCGAGGCGCAGGGTGCCTGCGCCGGTTTTGGTGAGGTCCCAAGTGGTAGCTCCGAGGGGCTTCAGCGCTCCGTCAATAGTTAACTCTGGCTGGGCGCTGCCAGGGTTGACGGTGAAAGTAAGCTGAGGCGAAAACGACGTCACCGACACATTGAGCACAGCTGATCCAAGCGCTGCTGTGGACGTTGCGACGACGTTGGTGGCCAGCCCCAAAGTGCCCGCACCCGAAATCGTGCCGCCGTTCATGGCTAACTGGAGGGCGATCACTGTGTCGTTGATCGTCATTCGACCGCCGTTCAAGGTGAGGGGGGCGTTGACTTGGTCGGTGATCGCGCCGCAGTCCAGCGCGCCGTCGGAGTTAATGGTGATCGGCACGGCAGCGGAGCCGGCGACTTGATAATTGCCCGCGAGCCGCACCGTGGCGGTGGTGGCGGCACCAGCACCTAATCCAATAGTGAGCGGACCGTTGATTACTTTCGCGCTGGGCGGTGCATTGAGCACCAGCTTACCTTGATTCACGGCGGTGGTGCCCGTGTAGGTGTTGGCAGCGGTGTAGGTCATGCTGCCGCTGCCGACCTTAGTGACATTACTGATGCCAGAAATCACGCCGCCCCACGTGAAATTGCCCGCATCGCCGACGGTGAGTTGACTCAGCGCGTTGGTGCTGGTCACGCTACCCGTGCCGAGGAGTTGGCCGACGGTCTCACTGGAGCCGCTCAAGTCAAGCAGGCCGTCGGGGCCGACGGTGACCTTGGCCGTATCTGCCAAAACTTGGCTAATAAGCCACTGCACCTGGGGCCGATCCGCGGCGCTGCTGGGCGCACTGCCCACACCGACCACCAGATCGCCCGGGACGACACGTTGCGCGTTTCCGGCAAGCTGCAAAAGACCGTTCCCGCGCACGACATCGGCCGAAGCCACGACTGTTTCGCCCAAAAAGGTGTTGTTAACGTTGTGATTGAACTTGACGGTGCCCGGGCCGAAAATTCGAACACCGGTTTCGCTCCCGTTGCCACTGATCGTGCCCTTGAATTCGAGGGTGTGATTGGCAACGCTGGAATGGATCCACGTGGTGCCGTTCGATAGCACCACACTGGCGTTGATGGTGTTGATGCCGGTGGTGGCGTTGTCGACGATATTGACTTGGGCTGCGCCCGCGTTCATGCGGATCGTGCCGTTGATCGTTGAACCGCCGGAATTGAGTCCGAACTGAACGGCACCGATGAGGATGCCTGCGGACAAATCGGCGTTGGAGGTAACGGCGCTGTTGAACACTACGGTGTCGCCTGCAGCAGGTGCACCGGCGGGAGACCAGTTGGCGGCGGATGACCAATTGCCGCCGGACGCGGGTCCGTTCCATATTTTGGTGGCCGCCACCGCCACCGGAGCCGCTGGCAAGAGCCCCGCGAAGAGTAAAGCGAGCATCAACCCAGCACGAAACCCCGCAAAGTAACGCATACGATCCCTCGGATTCACCAGAATTTGTACGGCAATGTTAGGCGTGGCGCGGGGAAGTAGCAAGGTTGGGGAGTTGGTTGGGGGGCGAGCGCGGCCAGGTCCGCGCCTACCGAGGCTTGTAGGCGCGGACCTGGACGCGCTTTTTTGCGGGTTTCTCTTCACGCCACCGAGCGACGCCAAGTCGTCGCCCACATCGTGAGAAGCGACGCAAACTACAACGGCTCCGGCCGGACCGCACCGTGACAGCGCGAAACCGAACCGAAAGGCTCGAGTATTGTCTGAGCCATTGCTTCTCTTCACGAACCCACGCGTTTATGAACCCAGTTTTTCACCGCGCTGCGGCGCTTTGCTTCGGCGCCCTCGCCGCGCTCAGCGCTGATTTGGCGCAAAGCCAAACCGCTGCTCCGGCAACCACCGAACCCAAAACCATAACCTTCGCCAGCGGGCTTTCTGCACCTTGGGGCATGGCGTTTTTGCCGGATGGTCGGATGTTGGTGACGCAAAAGAGCGGGCAGCTTCGGATGGTGAGCGCCGATGGAAAAACGATCAGTGCGCCGCTGGCGGGATTGCCGAGCGTTGTGGATTCGGGGCAAGGCGGGATGCTCGGCGTTGCGATTGATCCTGATTTTTCGAGCGAGGCTTGGGTGTATGTGAGCTTTAGCGAAGCTGATCCGAGCGGCAGCGCAAAGAGCGGCACTGCGGTGTTTCGCGGGCGATTGCAAGGTAATGCGCTCGTTGATGGCAAGGTGATTTTTCGGATGAACGAAAAGGTTGCGTCGAACGGTCATTTTGGCTCGCGGATTGTGTTTGCTCGCGACAAAACGATGTTTGTGACGCTCGGGGACCGGCAATCACGATCCGAGCGCGGCAAGGCGCAGCGGCTCGACAGCCATCACGGCAAGGTGGTGCGGCTCAATCGCGATGGCTCGGTGCCACGCGACAATCCGTATGTGTTGAAACCCGTGAAAGGCGCGCTCCCCGAGATATGGAGTTACGGCCACCGCAATCCGCAAGGCGCGGCCATTCACCCGACCACTGGCGAACTCTGGGTGAATGAACACGGCCCACAGGGCGGCGACGAAATAAACATCGCTCGCGCTACCAAAAACTACGGTTGGCCCGAGATCAGCTGGGGCTGCGAATACGGCACGTCTCCAGTAGAAACATGCGTGTGGAGCGGCGGTACAGGGCGCGCCGGGATGGAGCAACCGGTCACGTACTGGCGGCCGGAATCCATCGCCCCGAGCGGCATGGTGTTTTATACGGGTGAGAAAGTGCCGCAATGGCGAGGGTCGTTATTCATGGGCGCGATGTCCGGAAACGAGGGCGGGCGGCGCTTATGGCGGATCACATTGAACGGGGATACTGTTGCCAAACGTGAGCCGCTGCTCGCCAAGCTGAACGAGCGCATTCGCGACGTGGCGCAATCGCCCGATGGCTGGCTTTACGTGCTCGTCGACAGCGGGAAAATTTTGCGTGTGGAGCGGTAGGGCGAAAAGGTGGAATGTCGCTTGACGTATTGACTGCGATTTTTCGGACAACGCGAGCGAAACGCTGTCACAGCATGGTCACAGCGCTGTCACACATCGGTCACAGAGCGACTGGAAACTCCCAGATTGAATTTGGCCACCCGCGCCAAAACCACATCACGGAGTTTCAATGAATCGCCTTCTGAGTTGCTCACGCCGCGCACTGCGTCTGACTGCACTGCTCTTTACTGCATCGAGCTTGCCAGCGTTGGCGCAAACCGAATTCCCCGCCACGCTCGGCGGTCACGCGATGATTCCGGCGCAAACCTACATTCCCGCACCGGCCGATGCGCCCGAGGATTTAAAGGTGAGCGGCAAGTTCACAACGAGCGCACGCGTTGAAGCCATCGGCTCAGTCGAAGGCCGCTCAGCGAACCGCCCAACCGGCGTGTCCGTGCCGTTTCGCGGACAACCGATTCAGGGCCATTCGGGCATCAAGCGGATGAGCGACGGCAGCTATTGGGTGTTGACCGACAACGGCTTCGGCAGCAAGGCGAATTCGCCCGACGCCATGCTCT
>JAAFHR010000392.1 GCA_013298455.1 Betaproteobacteria bacterium
GCGCGAGAAGGTGCGACGCAGCAAACCAATCGTTTCGCGCACCAACCAATGATCTTTGTGCGCCATCAACACCGCATCCATCGCGAGCACAGCGGCTGCATCGCCATGCGACTTGATGAGCCACAATCCAATGTCGAGCTCATTCGTGCGCATCGACAAAATCGCGTCTTCGAGTTCGCGAGAAAAGGCGAGCGGATACCAGTTCGCGCCCGCCGCTTCGATGCCCGCGATGTCGGTGGGTTGAGCACCCGTTGGGGCTTTCGCGGTGAACGTTGCGATACGTTTCGCGCGATCAATTTCAACGGCGACGTGTGAGTAGCGAAGCGCGTCAGCCTCAACTGTTTTGTTAAGCTGCGTCAGCGAGACGCCTTTGCCGTTGGCAGGTCGATCGCTCTGTGCAGCGAGCGTCGTCGCCCGCTCCTTGACCTTTTCGCTCCATTCGGTGGGCTTGATCACATCATCGACCAAGCGCCACTCTTTGGCCTTTTTGCCTCTTACGCCCTCTGTGACCGTGCAAAATATGTCGGCCAAGTCATGGCGCACTTTGCGTTTGTCGGTGACACGCGTCAGACCACCCGTGCCCGGCAACACACCTAGCAGCGGCACCTCGGGCAAGCTCACAGCACTCGCACGATCATCGATCAACAAAATCTCGTCGCAGGCGAGTGCCAGCTCATAGCCGCCACCTGCGCATGCACCGTTCACCGCCGCCAAAAACTTGAGTCCGCTGTAGCGCGAAGAATCCTCAAAACCGTTTCGCGTTTCGTTGGTGAATTTGCAGAAATTTACTTTCCAGCCGTGCGATGACACGCCGAGCATGAAGATGTTTGCGCCCGAGCAAAACACTTTGTCCTTGAGCGAGGTGAGCACCACGGTGCGCACTTCGGGATGCTCGAAACGAATGCGATTGATCGCGTCGTTGAGTTCGATATCAACGCCCAAGTCGTAGCTGTTGAGCTTCAACTTGTAGCCGGGACGCAGGCCAGCGTTTTCGTCGAAGTTCGCTGAGAGCGTGGCCACTGCGCCGTCGAAGGCGAGCTTCCAATGCCGATAGTGATCGGGGTGAGTTTGATATTCAACGCGTTCAGTGGTGGACATCGTGTTTCTCCTTCGGGTTTGGCGCGCGCTTAGCTCGGGGCAGTTGAACTAAAGTGCGCTTATCAAAACGATTTACATGAATAATAATTCATCTTTTCGAAATGTCAACTGTTTTGATTCATTCCAATGCTACCGCCGCGATACGCCTTAATTCGTCAAAGGCAAGCGCAATCGGGCGATTGCTCGTGTTGACTGAATAATCGGATTTCGAATAAAACGCGCTGCGCCCCTCGAGAATGCTCTTCAAATCCTCCATAGCCTCTTTGCTGGCCGCCATGGGGCGTAAATCGCCCTGCTCCCGAACACGGCGCATGTGATCTTCGGGCGTGGCTTGTAGCCAGATGGTGTGACAACTCGACAGAAGCAGATTGAAGGACTGCGTGTCTGAAACCAAGCCGCCAGACGTCGCAATCACCGCCGCCTCATGCGCCGAAATGGTCTGCTCCAACGCCCGCCGCTCGTAGCGGCGATACGCGTTCATGCCATACAGGCCCTGGATTTCATGCGCGGGGCAGCCCGCCAGTAGCTCGATTTCACGACCCAGTTCGATAAACGGGAAACCCAAATCCTCGGCGAGCAGCTTTCCAAGTGAGGACTTACCTGCGCCACGAAGCCCGATTAATGCGATCCGCTGATCTTTCGCGCCCATCGGTGCCGACGACCCCAGAAGCCCACTCAGATGCTGGCGCAGACCCTTGAGGGTGCTTTCATCCGAGCGCTCCAGCTCGGCGCGAAGCATCAGCCATTCCGGCGACGTGGTGGTGAAATCGCCCAAAAGCTCTGCCAGAGTGGTTCGCAGCGCGGTGGCGATTTGCAGCAGCACCAACACCGAGGCGTTGCCGATGCCGTATTCCAGATTCGCGAGGTATCGTTCGGAAACGTCGGCCTCTTTCGCCAAGGCCTTCCGAGTGAGCCCGCGCTGAGCACGCAACTTTTTTAGGCGAGCGCCCAATTCGAGCAAAAACGGGTGGCGTGGCGTATCGGGGGTGGTCGCGTGATCGCCGGATTTCATAAGATGCAATATAGTGCTTGACGAGACAGGATGGCAGCAATAGACTGCGAAGCTGCATCATATTGCATGTTGCGCAGTTCGGCAATGGCAAGAGGCACCCGATGCATTGTTTTGGCTCCCCTGCACGTTGAGATTTTCTATGCCCTTATCGACCACCGAATCCAGTGTCACCCCCGAGACCTTTCGCGCGCAGATTGCAGCGCTCGCCGCGCAGATCGCCAATCGTCCTCTCGACGAAGCGCTCGATCACTGGCTCAACACCGAGTGCGGCACAGACAGCGACACATACCGCGCGCTGAAGCAAAGCTGCAAAACAGGAGCTGCCGAGGGCTGGCTGTGCAATCGCGAAGGCGGTGGCATTCGCTACGGCCGCATCTTCAAACCTGCGGAGGATTTGCACGGCTTCTCGGTGGACGTGGTCGATATGCAAAACGTGGTCGGTCCACATCATGTTCATCCGCAGGGTGAGATCGATCTCATCATGCCGATTGACGGCGACGCGAAATTTAACGGCCGCGCTGCGGGCTGGCTCGTCTGCCCGCCGGGTAGCGCGCATCATCCGACCGTGACAGACGGTCGCGCGCTCGTGCTGTATCTCCTGCCGCAAGGCGCCATCGAATTTACAAAAAACTAGAACCTCTATGGGCGAACTTCTCGCAAACTATCTTGGCGGCGTTTGGCAACACGGTAAGGGCGATGGTGCCGCGCTGATTGATCCCGTGCTCGGCAATGAGCTTGTGCGCGTCGATGCCACAGGGCTCGACCTTGCAGCCGGTTTTGCGTACTCGCGCGAGCACGGCGGCGCAGCGCTTCGCGCCCTCACCTACGCAGAGCGCGCGGCGATGCTCGCCAAGGCCGTCGCCTTACTCAATCAACATCGTGATCGCTATTACGACATCGCAACGGCTAACAGCGGCACGGTGAAGAACGATTCCGCCGTCGACATTGATGGTGGCATTTACACGCTGGGCTACTACGCAAAGCTCGGCGAAGTGCTCGGCGCGCGGCGTTTTCTGATCGATGGCGACGCCATGCGGCTCGGCAAAGATCCGCTGTTTCAATCACAACACGTACTCACGCCGACACGTGGCGTTGCGCTCTTCATCAACGCGTTCAATTTCCCGAGCTGGGGTTTGTGGGAAAAGGCAGCGCCCGCGTTGTTGTCCGGCGTGCCGGTGATCGTGAAGCCCGCAACAGCCACCGCATGGCTCACGCAGCAAATGGTGAAAGACGTGATCGATGCAGGCATTTTCCCGGCGGGCGCGCTCTCTATTGTGTGCGGCTCGTCGGCTGGGCTCATGGATCAACTGCAACCGTTCGACGTGATGTCATTCACGGGCTCCGCCGAAACCGCGCAAACCATTCGCTCGCATCCCGCCATCGCGCATCGTTCGACGCGCTTGAACATCGAAGCCGACAGCATCAATTCGGCGCTGCTCGTTTCCAGCGACGACGTATCGCTTGAGCTCTTCGCGAAAGAAGTGGCGCGCGAGATGACGGTGAAGAGCGGACAAAAATGCACCGCCATTCGTCGCGCATTTGTTCCCGAAGCACTGTATGCGAAAGCTGCAGAGGCCATCTCGGCGCGGCTCG
>JAAFHR010000393.1 GCA_013298455.1 Betaproteobacteria bacterium
ATGATGCACGCGGGTGCGGCTCGCTACGATTTGGATCGTTTCGGCATCGTGTTCCGTCCGAGTCCGCGGCAATCCGATGTGATGATCGTCGCCGGCACGCTTTGCAACAAAATGGCGCCAGCGCTTCGAAAGGTTTATGACCAAATGGCTGAGCCGCGTTGGGTCATCTCCATGGGCTCCTGCGCCAATGGCGGCGGCTATTACCACTACAGCTATTCCGTGGTTCGTGGCTGTGATCGGATCGTTCCCGTTGATGTGTATGTGCCCGGCTGTCCACCGACTGCCGAGGCCTTGATCTACGGCATCATCCAGCTGCAAAACAAGATCAAGCGCACCAACACGATTGCGAGGGCATAACGAAATGCTCAACGACATCGTTTCCGCCGTTCTGGGCGACAAAATTAAAAAGATTTCGACTGCGCTCAACGAGGTCACTATCGAAGTCGCCGCAAGCGATTGGATCGCAAGCTGCGTGGCGCTACGCGACGGTCAAACGACTCGTTTCGACACCATGGTTGATCTGTGCGGTGTTGACTACTCCGCCTACGGGGAATCGGGCAAAGACAGCCAAAAGTACGCCGTCGTCGTGCATTTGCTCTCGGTCACTTTGAATCAGCGCATTCGAGTCCGCTGCTACGCCGAAAACGATGAATTCCCTGTCGTTCACTCACTCGTCGATGTGTGGGCTGCCGCCAACTGGTACGAACGTGAAGCCTTCGATTTGTTCGGCATCATTTTCGAAGGTCACCCCGATTTGCGCCGCATCCTCACCGATTACGGTTTCGTGGGGCATCCATTCCGCAAAGATTTCCCGACCTCGGGCTACGTGGAAATGCGCTACGACCCCGAGCAAAAACGTGTGGTGTATCAACCCGTGACGATTGAACCGCGTGAGAACGTGCCGCGCGTCATTCGCGAAGAAACCTACGCAGGATAAGGCGAGAGCAGTATGGCTGAAATCCGCAACTACACCATGAACTTCGGCCCGCAGCATCCTGCGGCGCACGGCGTTTTGCGCCTTGTTCTTGAGCTTGATGGCGAAACCATTGAGCGAGCCGATCCGCACATCGGTCTGCTGCATCGCGCCACCGAAAAACTGGCTGAGAGCAAAACCTATTTGCAATCGCTGCCGTACATGGATCGCCTCGACTACGTGTCGATGATGTCCAACGAGCATGCGTACTGCATGGCGATTGAGAAGCTGCTGCAGTTGCCCGTCCCCGAGCGAGCGCAGTACATCCGTGTGATGTTTGATGAAATCACGCGTGTGATGAATCACCTGCTGTGGCTCGGCTGCCATGCGCTTGACGTCGGCGCGATGACGGTATTCCTCTACTGCTTCCGCGAGCGCGAAGATTTGTTCGACATGTACGAAGCGGTCTCCGGTGCGCGCATGCACGCCGCGTACTACCGCCCCGGTGGCGTGTATCGAGATCTGCCGGATCGCATGCCGCAATATCAAGCGTCAAAGATTCACAACGCGACCGCGATTAAGAAAATGAACGAGAACCGTCAAGGCTCGTTTCTCGATTTTCTTGAAGACTTCACGAATCGCTTTCCAAAGTACATCGACGAATACGAAACGCTCCTGACGGACAACCGTATTTGGAAGCAGCGCACGGTCGGTATCGGCGTGGTGAGCCCCGAGCGCGCCATGTCGCTCGGCTTCACGGGCGCGATGCTTCGCGGGTCTGGCATCGCTTGGGATTTGCGTAAAAAGCAGCCCTACGAGGTCTATGACAAGATGGATTTCGACATTCCCGTCGGGGTGAATGGCGATTGCTACGACCGCTACTTGGTTCGTGTGCAGGAAATGCGCGAATCGAACAAGATCATTAAGCAATGCTTGAAGTGGCTCCGAGCCAATCCTGATCTGCCTGTGATTGCAGACAACCACAAGGTTGCCCCACCCAACCGCGAATCCATGAAATCCAACATGGAAGAGCTGATTCACCACTTCAAGTTGTTCACCGAAGGCATGCACGTGCCGCCGGGCGAGGCGTACGCGGCGGTTGAGCATCCGAAAGGCGAGTTTGGCGTGTACATCGTCTCCGACGGTGCGAATAAGCCGTATCGTTTGAAGTTGCGTGCGCCTGGCTTCGCGCACCTCGCAGCGCTCGATGAAATGTCACGCGGTCACATGATTGCCGACGTGGTCGCGATCATTGGTACGCAAGACATCGTGTTTGGTGAGATTGATCGCTAAGCCATGAGCGCATCAACCCGACTCATCGACCAGCGCGTCATCAACATCGATGACATTACGCTGCATCACTTTTCTCAAGGTGAGAAATTTGAATGCAGTGCTGAGCGCGTTGGCCCGTTGATTGGCGCGAAGGATTTGGGTTATTCGTACGACGTCGTACCGCCCGGAAAAAGTGCTTGTCCACTACACAGCCACCGCGCGGAAGAGGAGATGTTCTTCATCGTCAGCGGCACCGGTTTGCTTCGCTACGGCGCTGATACTCGAAAAATCCGCGCGGGCGATTTCATTTGCTGTCCGACTGGCGGCCCCGAGTCCGCGCATCAAATCATCAATGATTCCGACGCGGAGCTTCGATACATCTCAGTGAGCACGATGATGCCCGCCGAGGTTTGTGAATACCCCGATTCGAAAAAGATTGGCGCGTACGGTGGCAGCGGTGAAGCAAGACTGCGCCACATGACGATGGCCAGCGATAGCGTTGAATACTGGAAGGGCGAATAGCCGTGTTGTCTCCCGAATCCTTAAAAAAGATTGATCGCGAAGTCGCGAAGTTTCCCGCTGACCAAAAGCAGTCTGCGGTGATGGCCGCGCTCACCATCGCTCAGCACGAGTTGGGCTGGCTTTCAAACGACACCATGCAAGAAGTCGCGGGTTACCTGGGCATGCCGCCGATTGCGGTGTACGAAGTCGCGTCGTTCTACACGATGTACAACTTGAAGCCCGTAGGAAAACACAAGCTCTCGCTTTGCACCAATTTGCCGTGCCAGCTGCAGGGCTCAAACATCACCGGCGACGCACTGAAGAAAAAGCTCGGCATCGAGTTTGGCCAAACCACCACCGACGGCTGCTTCACATTAAAAGAGGGCGAATGCTTCGGTGCCTGCGGTGAAGCGCCAGTTTTCCTCGTCAACGACCGAACGATGGTCGCCAAGATCACTCCTGACAAGCTCGATGGCTTCATCGATCAACTGCGAAAGGCATAAGCAGCATCATGCATTTCGGCCCACATATTTCCCCTACGATCTTCGCTGATTTGAGGATTGATGACGCCAACGATTGGCGTATCGATGCTTACAAGAAGCGCGGCGGTTACGAAGCGCTCAAAAAAATCCTTGCAGAGAAAACACCGCAGGATCAGGTGATCGCTGAGGTCAAAAAATCTGCACTCCGCGGACGTGGTGGCGCGGGCTTCCCAACGGGCTTGAAGTGGAGCTTCATGCCGCGCCAGTTCCCCGGCCAAAAGTATCTCGTCTGCAATTCAGACGAAGGTGAGCCGGGCACGTTTAAAGATCGAGACATCATGCGCTACAACCCGCATATGTTGATCGAGGGCATGGCGATTGCCGCCTACGCGATGGGCATCACGGTCGGCTACAACTACATCCACGGCGAGATTTTTGCAACCTACGAGCAATTCGAAGAAGCGCTGGACGAGGCACGCGCAGCGGGCTTTTTGGGCAACAACATTCTTGGCTCTGGATTCGATTTCC
>JAAFHR010000394.1 GCA_013298455.1 Betaproteobacteria bacterium
TGGCGCCCGACCATACTTGCGTAGCCACAGGTTTGCCTTCGCGAACCCCTGTAAAGGCATCGAGCGGACCCATGGCGACGGTGATCGTTTCATCGGCCACACGCTGCAAGGTGTAGGTGTCGAGTCGACGCGAGCTGGCGACGGTAAAGGCGATTTTTTCGCTCTTGTCGGCGGCGTTGCTGGTGCTCGCCACATTGCCTTTGGGCGCGGCGAAATAAAACTGCACAATCCAGGTCAATGGATCGTGCGGCGCGCCTTCGTATGGCAGCGGTTCTTTCTCGGGCAATTTGACGGTTTTGGCGACGTGGTCGAATGAAATTTCACGGCGCTTATCGGGGTTGCCACGCTCTTCAAAAAACTTATCCGGACGCAAGCCATCGCTGGTGATCGTGCCCTCTGATTCGCCGGTAAATGAGCCGGGGTAGAGCAGCGCTGCGAGCCCGCGACCGCGACCTGTGACCCGCAGTTTGTAGCGCCCGTTGTCGTGGGTGAACTGCAAATTGACGGGGCCGACTTCGAACTTCGATTCGCCGAGGTAGGCCGTGTAGGCAAGTTCGATTTTTTTCGGCGGAAGCTTGGCTGGCGGAACGTCGACTTTCGCTGGCTCGGGAGCAGCCACGGGAGGTTCGGGCACGGCCGCCGGCGCCGGCTCAACGGGCGTTGCCACAGGTGGCGCAACGACGGGCTCCGGCTCGGGTTTTGCGGCTTCAACGATGGGCTCCACTGGCGGCAAAGCGGCGACGGCGGTGTTCGCGTCGACAACGGGTTTGGCTTTGGGCTTGGGTTTTGGCTTCGGTGGCTGCGCGGCAGCAGTAGCCACGGGCGGTGGCGGCAATTTGCTGAAGCTCGCTGTGAGCGGACGAATCGTTTCCTCAGGTGGCTCAAAGGCTGCGAATGAGCCAAACACCAAATGCAGCAGCAGCGACGCCACCAACGCTGCAATGATCTTTCGTTGCGGTGTTGCAAATAGGCCGCGCCTACGCGCGATCTCTGCGGCGAAGGTGTGCGGTGTGTTGCGCTCAGTCAAGGCGATCGAACGGGCGGTCGAATCGGCAGCGTTGGGCTCAAGCAGGGTGGGCGAAGACATAACCCGGATTAACGCTTTACGCGTGCTTTACGATGACGGGAGCAATCGGTCGCACGCTCACTCGAAGGCCATTCGCTTGTAGGCGATCTTCGCAAAACAAGCGCACAGCGTAGGGCAATATTTGGTGCTCTTGCACTAAGACCTTCGCGGCGAGCGTTTCGGGTGTGTCATCGTCTTCAACTTGCACGGCGGCCTGAGCGATGATCGGGCCATGATCGAGCACGGAGGTCACAAAATGCACCGTGCAGCCATGGAGTTTTACACCGTCATTTAACGCTCGCTCGTGTGTATCGAGCCCCGGATAACTGGGCAGGAGCGAGGGATGAATGTTGAGGAGCCGCCCAGCAAAATGGTCGGTGAATTGCGGCGTGAGAATTCGCATGAATCCGGCGAGCACAAGTAGGTCAAGTCGGTAGGTTTCGAGCTGCTCGATCAGCGCCGCATCAAAGGCCTCGCGGCTGGCGAAACTTTTGTGGCTAAGCGCAAATGTCTCGATACCGGCATCTTGAGCCAGCTCCAAACCCTTCGCTTCGGCTTTGTTGCTGCCCACGACCACCACATCACCGCCGCAATCATTTCGAAGCAGCGCCGCCATGTTGGAGCCGCGCCCAGAGATCAAGACGCCGATACGTTTGCGAGTGGTCGACACGGCGTTCATCGAAGCTTCAAATCCTCAGCGCTGTAGATCACGCCAATGGGCTCAATGATCGCTTGCTTCGGACCCGCTTCAACGCTGCCTGCGACCCACGCTTCGATGCCGCATTCGCGCGCAATCGCTGCCGTTTGTTCGGCGTTCTTAGCGTCAACGAACAGCGCGAAACCCGCGCCCATGTTGAGCGTGCCGTAGGCTTCCGTCGCATCGAGTTTTGCTTCGCGCTGCATGAATGAGAGCACGGGCGGCACGGTGGGAATCGTGTGAATTCGATAGGTGAATTCGCTGGTGTGGCGTAGCAGCTTGCGCCAACCATGGCCGGTCACGTTGACACAGTAATTCACGTCGATACCCGCTTTGGCTAATGCTGCCGTGACAGGCGAATAGAGCACGGTCGGCGCGAGAATCGCTTCGCCGAACAATGGGCCTTTTCCATCCAAACCAACGGGCGTGTTGTAGCCCAGCGGCAATCGTTCGGCGAGCTTTCGAGCGAGCGAAACGCCGTTGGCGTGAATGCCGCTCGATGCAAGCAAAACGATGGCGTTTCCGGGCGTGAGTTTGTCGCCCAAACTGAGCCGCGTTTTTGGTTGCACGAGCCCCACACAGCTCGCGGCTAAATCAATCGTGCCCTCAGCCACCACGCCTGCGAGTGCTGGCGTTTCGCCGCCGCCCCACGATACGCCGCAGACATCGCAGGCCGCTTTCCAGCCGCGAATCAAGTCAGCTGCGCGGGTTTTGTCGGCAAACCAATCGCTGCTGCCGCCCGCCCAATACGCTTGCACGACGAGCGGCGTGGCGCCGACCGTAATCAAATCGTTGACCGCCATGGCGATGGTGTCTTGCGCAATGGAAGCGTAGAAACTCTTTCCGCTGTCTCGGTACACCGCGTCAGCCACCAACACTTTGGTGCCCAAACATTCAACGATCGAGGCCAAGTAGGCGTGGCCAATATCGAGCACATAGGCCGATTCGCCGCGCGACGCAGCGATTTCCGTGAGGCCGTGTTGCGCCAGATTCGAAACGGTTGACTTCGCGCTTTGCTGCGCCAAAAGCTTGATCGGATCGACCTGATCGTAGTTGACCCCCGCTTTTTCGTAGGTGAGCGCGTCGGCGGGAAGCGTGGAAGCGGCGGCAGTCATGGTGTAATTCGTCTTGTATGGACGCGCACTCAAAAGAAAATTTTAGCCCGGCAGGGCGCACCGAGCCGACAGACCCTGTAGGCGCGGACCTGGCCGCGCCCGCTGGCGTCACACTTCCGCCCGGAAGCGACGTCAGGCCGTCGCCTACAGAATCGGCTGGGCTCCCCACGCCGTCCAGCGCGGCCAGGTCCGCGCCTACGAGCGCCGCGCCGTGGTGGAAGGCACTCTCGCCATCGTGGCGCGCAGTGGGCGTGTTAGCGGCGCTCGTGTTGCTGGGGCTCTTGGTGGCGGCGCTGTCGCCCGTGTTGACGCCGTTTATGTTTGGCGCGATTCTGTCCTACGTTGGGGCGCCTGCCGTGGCATGGTTGCAGCGCAGACGCGTGCCGCGTGCGGCGGGGGCTGTTTTGGTGATCGTGGCGTTGGTCGGATTCGTGGCGGGCATGGTGCTCGTGGTTGCGCCCTTGATTTCCAGCGAAGTGACGCGGATCGCTGCGAAGATGCCGGATTTACTGACTCGTGCACAAACCGAGTGGTTGCCGTGGATCAACCAAACCTTTGGCCTTGCGCTGGCGTTTGACCTCTCGCAGCTGAAGCAATTGGCCACCGACAACGCGGGCGTGGTGGGCGACATCAGCTCAAAAATCGCCGGTTCGGCCAAATTCGGCGGACAAATGCTCATCACGATTTTGGTGAACTTGACCTTGATTCCCGTCGTGATGTTCTATCTACTGCGCGACTGGCCCGATTTGGTGTCGGGGGTTGACGGCTTGGTACCAAAATCGATGCAGCCCACGATTCGAAGCCTCGCTAGCGAAATC
>JAAFHR010000395.1 GCA_013298455.1 Betaproteobacteria bacterium
GCGCATCAAGCAAAACGGCTTACGGCACGGCGGCGTGTTTGCAGGCGCGCAGCGGCGTTGAAGTGATTGGGCTTACGTCGAAGGGCAATGTCGATTTCGTCAAGTCGCTCGGCTGCTATTCGCGCGTGGTGACTTACGACGAATTGGAATCGCTTGATGCCGCTGTGCCAAGCGTTTACGCTGATTTCGCGGGCAACGCGGCGCTTCGAAGTCGCTCGCACAAACATTTCGGCGAGGCATTGAAATACAGCTGCAGCATCGGCGGCACACACTGGGAAGACTTGGGTGGTGCGAGAGATTTGCCGGGTCCAAAACCGACGCTATTTTTTGCACCATCGCAGGCGAAGAAGCGGATGACTGAGTGGGGCGCTGCGGGGTTTCAAAGTCAAGTCACTGAATCATGGAATCGGTTCTTGCAACAGGTCACGCGTGCGGAATCGCCGTGGATGAAGGTCGTTGTTTCAAGAGGCACCGAAGCGGCAGAGCGTACGGTTCACGCTGTGATCAAAGGCGAAGTCAAAGCGAGCGAAGGTCACGTGATTCGCTTCGCGTAAGCCTTGTGGGCGCGCACCTGGGCGCGCATGGCCGTGACATGTAAGCAGTTCTGCGATTGCCAACAGTGGGCGCGCCCAGGTGCGCGCCTACAGCGCGTCTGCGCACGCCGCGCCACTCGCCCACGCCCATTGAAAGTTGTAGCCACCGAGCCAGCCCGTGACGTCAACGACTTCGCCAATGAAGTGCAAACCGGGCACGCTTCGCGCCATCATCGTTTGCTGCGAAAGCGCTTTCGTGTCGACTCCACCGAGCGTGACCTCCGCTTTCTTGTAACCCAAGGTGCCGCTCGGTTTGAGCGACCACGCATTGAGTTGAGCCGCCACTGAATCCAGCTCTGCGCGCGTCCATTGCGGCAGCGCCTTTGCGCCTCGCTCAGGCGCATGCGCATTGGCCCAAGCGTCCGCAAGCCGTGTCGGCACTTTTTCCGCGAGCGCTTTCGCAAACGAGATATTCCGGCTCCGGGCATCACTCAACCAATCCGCAGCATCAACACCCGGCAGCAAATCGAGCTGTACCGTCTCGCCCGCTTTCCAATAGCTCGAAATTTGCAGCACAGCGGGGCCCGATAGCCCTTTGTGGGTTAGCAATGCGGCTTCGTTAAACGCAACGTCCGTCGCCTCGCTTCGAGCCGTGGTGTCAAACGCCACGCCCGAGAGCATGCCGTAGCGCTCAAGCTCTGGCGCATCGAGCGCGAGCGGTACCAAACCCGCACGAAGCGGTGTCACCGGTACATCGAATTGCTTAGCGATTTCGTAGCCAAATCCGGTAGCACCCGTTGCCGGAATCGACAGCCCGCCGGTCGCGATCACCACGTTGCTCGCAACGAATTCACCAGCCGACGTGGCGACACGGAAACGATCATCGCGGCTCACTGTGTTGACAACCGCCGGATGAATCATTCGCACATTGCCGTCGCGACATTCATCAATCAGCATGTCGATAATCTGTTGCGACGACTCATCACAAAAGAGTTGCCCCAGCGTTTTCTCGTGAAACCCAATGCCGTGGCGGCGGACTAAACCGATGAAATCTTGGGGCGTGTAACGCGCCAGCGCCGAGCGACAGAAATGCGGATTCCGCGAGAGAAAGTTCGCCGCCGTTGTGTGCAGATTCGTGAAGTTGCATCGACCGCCGCCGCTAATGCGAATTTTTTCACCAAGCTTTTCAGCGTGATCAATCAGCGCAACGCGCCGACCGCGCTGCCCCGCACGCGCCGCGCAAAACAATCCCGCTGCGCCTGCGCCGATGATGATGGCGTCGAAATGAGTCTCTGGTTTGGTCATGGATCAAATGTAGTCGGGTGGCACCGTTCCCCTCTGCGCAGGAGGGAGCGGGGGGCGGCGAGTGCGAGTGCAGGCCTCGCTCTCCGTACCGAGCACCCCCTCCCCCCAACCCTCTCCCTCAAGGGGAGAGGGGGCAGTCGTCGCGTAGGGTGGGCACCCCGTGCCCACCATTGCTCAGATGCAGCGACAATAGCGCACCCAACTTCCAGCTCCGAAAGCAAACGCCGTTGAATTCGAACCGCCCAGACTCTCTCGTCCCACCCAGCGGCTCGGCCGAACCCATTCGCATTTCAAAAATCATGGCCGCGCGCGGCATTGCTTCGCGTACCGAGGCGGATCGCATGATTGAAAAGGGTTGGGTGAGCGTGAATGGGCGCGTCGCGGCGTCGGGTGATCGGGCGCTACCCGATGCGGTGATCGTGCTGTCAAAGGAAGCGCAAACACGGATCAATGATGCGTTCACCCTGGTGCTCAACAAACCGCGCGGCTTCGTTTCAAGCCCCGATGAAACCAATGGCGCTCGTGCGATGGGTTTGTTGGTGCATGAAAATTTTTGCGGTTTGGGGCAGCCGCCAATGCTCGCTTCGCAGGGCTTACGGGTAGCCGGACGTTTAGCCGTGTCGGAGTCTGGCTTGGTGGTCTACACCACCGACACGGCTCTGGCGCGGCGGCTTGCGGCGAGCGATGTGGATGAAACGTGGCAGCTCGAATTTCTTGATGATGCGACAGATGTGGCGGACGCCGCGCAGCGTGTTGTTGCAGCGCTTGTGCTCAGCGGTCAAACGGCGAAGGTGGTTTCGATGGACGCGAGTATCGTCACGCTAGAAACCTCGTCGCTCGTCAAAGGTCAGCTCAGTGAAGTCCTCAGCTCGTTTGCACTGCGAGCGAGTGTGATGCGATTGCGTCGAGGTGAAATCGCTCTGGGCGATGTGCCGGAGGCGCAGTGGCAGCTGGTGTGATTAGTGAATCGTCTGCAGAGCAATTTTTTGACGCAGATGACGCAGTTGACAAGGATTGGCGCAGACTAAAAACGCATCAATCGCACCGACTTGCAATGAACAAAAACTAATCTGCGTAAATCTGCGAAATCAGCGCAATCTGCGTCAAAAAAATTGAAACCCCTTCACCCAAGTTCCGCCTCGATTCAGCCTCCGTCCGCGCCGCCGCGAATCCTTCTCGCGCCGATGGAAGGCTTGCTCGATTGGGTGCTGCGAGACATCCTGACACGCGTTGCGGATCCTGCCCAACCGGGCCGATTGGTGCGTTCCGGCGGCGTAGATCGCTGCGTATCGGAATTCATTCGAGTGAGTGGCACCTTGCTTCCGAATCGGGCGTTCATTCGCGTGATGCCGGAATTGCTCAATGGCGGACGCACGCTCTCTGGCGTGCCAGTCGCCGCGCAATTGTTGGGCTCCGACGTGAATTGTTTGGCCGAAAACGCAGCGCGCGTCGCAGCGTTAAGCCCAGCGGGCGTTGATCTTAATTTCGGTTGCCCCGCAAAAATCGTGAACCGTCACGGCGGCGGCGCGATGCTCTTGGATGATCCTGAGCTGATCGCGAAAATCGTCGGTGCAGTACGTCGCGCCGTGCCCGAATCGATGCCCGTCACCGCCAAGATGCGTTTGGGTTTCAACGATGATCGTCGCGCCGAGGAATGCGCTCAAGCGATGGCTGATGCGGGCGCGTCAGAGATCGTCGTTCATGGCCGCACCAAAGCGCATGGCTACCGGCCACCCGCCTATTGGGAGCGCATCGCGGACGTGCGCCGCGCGGTCAATGTTCCAGTCGTCGCCAATGGTGAAATCTGGACGATGGAGGACGCATTGCGATGCCGCGAGATCGGAAGAGCACA
>JAAFHR010000396.1 GCA_013298455.1 Betaproteobacteria bacterium
ACCGCCACGAATCGCGGTGGAACCGCTCCTACAGCGGGGTCACCGTGAACCCGTCCTTGCCATCTTTCATCGCCCAACCCAGCGCTGTGAGTTCGCCACGCAAGCGATCTGCTTCAGCCCAGTCCTTCGCGTTTTTCGCTACCCAACGCGCATCGGCAACGGCTTGCACATTCGCTGGAACATCCACAGTTTTGGGCGCCCAATTCGCAAAACCTAAACCCAGCGCTTCGTCAAATTTCAACAACGTGGCTTTCTTTTCAGCATTGGGCAAATCCGATTTAGAAACTTCAAACGCGAGCGCTAGCGCCTGCGGAAAATTCAAGTCGTCGTTGAGTTTGTCGATGAATTTCGTCACATATCCAGCGTTGGGCGTCGGCCCGGGCGCCCCCAAAGAATGGACGTTCTGGCGCAGTCGATCCAACGCCGTTTGCGCGGCATCGAGCGCTTCCCAATTGAAATTGAGCTGCGACCGGTAGTGCGCGGTCAAGCACAAATAGCGATAGGCAATTGGGTCGTAGCCCTTATCCACCAAAAGCTTCACGCGCAAAAACTCGCCCGCCGATTTACTCATCTTGGCGTCGTTCGTGAGCAAAAAATAGCCGTGCATCCAAAAGTTTGAAAGCCGCGAATCGTAGGCCGCTTCGGATTGCGAAATCTCGTTGGTGTGATGCACCGTGATGTGATCCTCGCCGCCGCAATGGATGTCGAAATACTCGCCCAAATACTTGTGCGCCATGGCCGAGCATTCGATATGCCAACCCGGAAAACCGCGACCCCAGGGCGCGTCCCATTCCATTTGTCGTTTGTCTTCGGGCTTGGAAAACTTCCATAGCGCGTAGTCAGTGGCGTTGCGCTTCTCACCCAAATCCACCCGGGCTCCGCCCTGCAGCCCAGCAATATCAAGACGTCCAAGGTGACCGTAGCTCGCTTGCTTGGCGGTGTCGAAATACACACCGTCGCTGGTGACGTACGTATAGCCCTTTTTTTCGATGGCTTGGATGAAGGCGATTTGCTCGGCGATGTGATCGGTAGCTTTGCACCAAGTCGTTGGCTCAACGATGTTGAGTGATTTCAAATCGGCGCGGAATGCCTCCGTGTAGAGCGCAGCGATGGTCCACGCCGTTTCGCCCGTGCGGCGCGATCCCGCCTCCATTTTGTCTTCGCCATCATCGCCGTCGGAGACAAGGTGACCGACGTCGGTGATGTTCATTACATGATTGACGATGTAGCCATTCATCCGCAGGACTCGCGTTAAGCCGTCTTCAAACAAATAGGTTCGAAGGTTGCCGATGTGGGCGTAGTTATAGACCGTGGGGCCGCAGGTGTAGAGCCCCACCGCGCCGGGTTTCAGCGGCGTGAATTCACGAAGGGAGCGGGTCCAGGTGTCGTAGAGATGTAGGCTCATGAAAATGGCGATGGATCAGGGATGAGTTCGAAAAATGAAAAGGGCTGCGTGGTGCAGCCCTTGTGGTCAGCAGCGCGAACTTCGCGCTAACAGCGACGACCAAGGGCGTGCGAGGCACGACAACACCGCGCAGGGCAAGGCGCAGCAACGCCCCGAGCCGGAGTGGTTGTACGTGCAATGAACTGAACAAGCATCTCAGAAGTGTAGCCGTGTTTTATTGCGGCGCGCAAAAGGCGATCCGCCCCCGCGTCCAGCCCGCCGCTGCCATGTCGTTCATCATGCCAACATCGCCCACGGTGCGGATATTGGTGCCGACCGGATCTTCTGCAAGCATTTCGTACACCGGATAGCTGCCAACGGGGCACAGTGGGTTCGGGAGTGCCGCAGCAAACGACATGCCCTCAACACCCATCCACGACTGCTTCTCGAATTCCTTGCACTCGCCGCTATTGGTGCTAAAGCGCATCGCGCCATTGTTGACGAACCGAGCGCGGCATACGGGTTGCGAAATGGCGAGCGACTGCCCGGCCGACGTGAAGCTGTAAACGCTCATCACGTAGCCAGTGCGCGCCCACACCTGCCCACCCACACCCGCTACAAGCCGAGCGATTTCGACCGGATCGGCCGACAACATAAAGCGCCCTGTCGCCGTGTTAATCAGCTCAACGGCATGCATACGATCAGCGCTCGCAGAAACTTCGTTTACACCGCGATTGATCGGAACGGAGGCAACGGCATTGGCGGCATCAAGCAAGCCCTTACCGCACGCGCCAGGGGCGGCAGCGCAATCGCTGCCAACGGGGAACGCGCGAGCCGAGCTCTGCAATCGGTTGAGTACTTGCCCAGGGGTTAAGCTCGGATCGCGAGCGAGCATCAACGCGATCACGCCCGCGACATGCGGCGCAGCCATGCTGGTACCCGAGTAGACCGCGTAGCTTTGCACCGAAGGCAGTGTCACACCGCCATTGAGCGTAGAGAGCACGCCGGGAAGGTTGCCGAAATCACCACCCGGTGCCGACAGCGCCACGCTAGAACCAAAATTACTGTAGCTTGACAAGTCACCGAGCAAATTCGACGCCCCAACCGTAATCACGCCTTTGCAGTTCGCGGGCGCGAATTCCGATGCAACGGTTGATTCGTTGCCCGCCGAAACGACCACGATTGCGCCCCGGGCGATGGCAGCATCGACGGCACTTTGCATGTTGGATGAGCATGCGCCATAGCCACCCAAACTCAGGTTTAACACTTTCGACGGCGTGCGGTTTGTGGGCACGCCAGCGACCGGAACCCCCGCACCCCAGCGGATCGCGTCGGCTACGTCCTCTTCGGTGCCGCCGCAGCGTCCGAGCGCGCGGATCGATTGAATGCGTGCGTTGGGGGCAACGCCTGCAATGCCTTGGCCGTTGTTGGTGTTAGCGGCGATGATGCCGGCAACGTGAGTGCCGTGCCACGAACTCATGAACGAGTAGGTGTTCGAACACTCGAAATCGGTGTCTGCATCACCCGGATCCGACGCATCCGCGTCGCGCCCGTCGCCGTCGGCGGCGATGTAGGATTCTTTAATCAAGTCGTAGCCCGGCACCCGCTTCCCGTCCAAGTCCGGGTGCGAACGAATGCCGGTGTCGATCACCGCAACTTGCACCGCCCCCGAGGGCGTGATGTCCCAAGCCTCTGGCGCACGAATGCCGCCCACGCCGCTACCGAGCGACCATTGCTCAGACCACAGCGAGTCATTGGGAATCCATTGATGCGACATCATCTGCACACGGCTCGCGCGGATCACCGAGGGGTCGCGCTCTGCGACCACGGCAACGGCTGCCATCATTGCCGCATCTGCGTTGGCGGGAAGCACCACCAACGCACGGCTACCCGCCGTCATCCGTTTGAAGCGAATCGATTGACCGGTGCTCTGCGAGAGCCGCGCCGTCACGTCTTTCGCAACGGCGCCGGGGCGCAAATCAAGCGCCATGATGCGGCCGTGAAACTCGGGCGTTGGAATGGCTTTAGGTGAGCTCTCTTTTGTCGGCATCGTCGCCCACAGGATCGAGCGGTTTTCGCGCAACGAGCGCATCACAGCTTTCGCGCCGACTTCGGAGCCGACCGACACGGCGTACACATTACCGCCCTTCGCCACCAAGTTGTCAGAGCCAAACGATGCGCCGAGATTCGCAATCAGCGTGCGGTGCTCGCGGCCTTTGAGTTCGGATGAAATTTTGAATTCAACGCTCGCAGTGCTGGTCGATTGACCGAAGGCTACGGACGACGAAAGGGCG
>JAAFHR010000397.1 GCA_013298455.1 Betaproteobacteria bacterium
TGGAGTAGCCGCCCCTTGAGCTTTTGCGGTTTGCTAAGCGAAACCACAGTCTCGTGGACGACCGATTCGCTCCAATTGGCCTGCCGGCGATTAAACAGACGCAGCTTCCAGAGAGGAAAGCCATCCCCGTAGCGCAGCAGCCGCCCCATAAATTCTTGCTGCATCGGTAGCAAAAATGCGTCTGCCCAGGGCTGGCAGAGCATTGACTGAATTTCTTCGGAGAGCTCGGGATCAAGGCGTTCGTCGGCATCGAGACACAGCACCCAATCGTGCCGAGCGGCGGCGACGCCGACTCGCTTTTGCGGCCCGAAGCCAAGCCAAGGCTGTGAGATGACACGAGCGCCCAAGCGATGGGCGAGATCGACTGTATGGTCTGTGCTGCCCGAATCGATCACTATCACCTCGTCTGCAAAGGCTGCCGATTCGATACATGCCGTGATGTGATGAGCCTCGTTGAGCGTGATGATGACGAGCGAGAGGCTGGCGCGCTGGTTGGTGCGGGTAGGGACGCTAGCGTCGTGCGATAAGTTCATAGTAAGACCTGGAATAGGTGAGACGCCCTAGCCGAACGCAGGTGGGTTTTAGTGTGCAGGCGGCAGTCGTGAGTCGAGGAGTTCAAGCATTTGTTGAATGACTTGGTCGGTGCGAGGCCAAGTGCCTGCGCCCTGCATAATCGTGACCCGAGCCCCCCTTGCGCCCCATTGCGATGGCTTGGTTGGCCCCAACACCGACAGCAGGTGTCCGCCTACGCTTGCGGCCAGATGCCCTGGACCTGTATCGTTGGAGATGGTCAGTGCTGCGTCGCGCATCAGGGCCGCATAGGCGCCCAGCGAGAGCCCCGGAAGGCTTATGGCCTCTGGGTAATGAGTTCGTGTGAACTCAATCTCGCTGTCGCTAGGTGCCATCACCAACCTCAGTCCGCGCGCCCTTAGCGGCTCGACCACCGCGCGGAATTCGCTCCACTTTTTACTGACTCCGTCAATTTCTCCGCCGGGATAGGGCACCAGCACGACGTAGGGGTTCACAATCGCCGATCCGATTTTGCGGCTACGGCACTCTTCTTCGTGCGACGAATGCGGTACAAAACTCGCGCTGTACGGGGCCACGCTTGATCGTGTGTCGATTAACTCGGCAAGGTGCCAGTACAGATCAAGCGCATGGAGCTCGTTTTGCAGCGGGCGATGCGAACGCAGGAGCCATGCACGAGCCTCGGTGGCGTATCCAGCGGCGCGGAAGCCGGCGAGCCGCAGGTCTAGCGCCGACGAAAATGAGGTGACAAAAGTCAGTGCGTTGATGCGATGCGACCAAGTGGGGTCGAGGGCTTGTAGATTGCGTCGCAGTTCCCGAAGAAGTGCCACCCGGTCCGAGATCCGCTTGGGGATGATCGAGAACGACCAGCCGTAGGATCGCAACAGATCGCCCGCCCAGGGTTTGCCCACCAAATGCAGAGAGTAACCGGCGTCATCGAGACGCTGCAAGGCGGGCACTGACAGCACGACGTCTCCGACATAATTGCGGAGTCGAACGATGAGCGGTCTCGCAGCGGCTGGGGAGTCGCGATTCAAGGGGCTCCTTGGCATGGTGGTGGACGAATCTCTGTTGCCGATATGCTAGCAATATCAAAGATTTATGAATAAAGACAACACTATGGCGCACCCTGAAATGCCGCTCAACGGTCTGGCGCTGGCGCGGTTCCACGACGAGCGCTTGGAGCACGGCCGAACCATGCATACGCCGAGCGCCGAATCGGCGACGCTCTGGAAGTGGATTGACCTCAATCATGTCAATAATCGGCTGTTGTGGGACGAAGAAGACCTGGCGCGGCGCACTTTGGCAAATGATGCCGACATCACCGCCAACAAGCGCGCCATTGATCGCTTCAATCAAGCGAGAAACGATGCGACCGAGCGGGTCGATGAGTTTTTGCTATTGGCGCTCGGATTGATTGATCCTGCGAGCGTGGGCACCGATCAACCCAAATCGACCGTGGCGGCTGGCGCGCGGCTCAATAGCGAAACAGCGGGCAGCATGATTGATCGCATGTCGATCATGGCGCTAAAAATTCGTGCCATGCGGGCGCAAACGCTGCGTCAAGATGTAGACGCTGCGCACCGTGATTCATCGGCGTTGAAGCTCGCCCGTCTTGAGGAGCAACGTGCCGATTTGGGCGCTTGCCTCGATCAGCTGCTTGCTGACGCTCGAGCGGGGCGCGCATATTTCAAGGTGTATCGGCAGTTTAAGATGTATAACGATCCGCGATTTAATCCGGTGCTAGTGGCCGAAGCGGCGCGTCACAAACAGGTGCAACAATCACAGCAATAATTGGCAGGGTTTATCGGGGCGTCGCGCGGGTTCGACGAAATTAAAACAATGCCCGATTATCAACATGACTCAGGAATGCGTATCGTCATCCTGAGCGCAGCGATGGATCAGTATGCACACAGAGATCGCCCGAACGAGCGGGAAAGTATGCACACTGATGTTTCGCTCCGCTCAACATGACAACGACTCAAAAGTGCCTCAATCTGAGTCACGTTGATAATTAGGAAACAAAGATTGAGGGTTGCGGGTTGAGAATTTTGATCGTCAAAACATCGTCAATGGGCGACGTGGTGCACACGATGCCCGCAATTAGCGATATTGCACGCCATCGCCCGGATGTTCGGATCGATTGGATGGTTGAGTCACCCTTTGCCTCGCTCCCAGCGATGCATCCAGCGGTGCAAACCATCGTGCCGATTGCGTGGCGCAAGTGGCGCAAAAAGCTCTGGCAAAAGGAAACGCGGGCAACGATTGGGCGCGTTCGAAAATCGCTTCGTGCCGAGCCCTATGATTTGGTGCTCGACTTGCAGGGATTGATGAAAAGCGCGCTTTTCGCATCGCAAGCAAAAGGGTTGCGGGCGGGCTACGATTGGGCGAGTGCCCGCGAGCCGCTGGCGAGTATTTGGTATCAACAGGTGGCGACTGTGGATCGCAGCTTGCACGCCGTGACTCGTAGCCGTTTGCTGGCCGCGGCGCACCTAGGTTACGCCATCGAAGGCGAACCCAATTTTGCGCTTCGGATGCCCGATCCGTCATGGATGCCACCCACACCAAAGCCTTATGTGGTGCTAATTCCAGGCGCGAGTCGACCCGAGAAATTGTGGCCCGAGGAGCGTTGGGTCGCGGTGGCTAAGGCGATTGCCGCGCGCGGTTTGGAGATTGCTTGGATCTGGGGGAGCAAAGACGAAGCGTCACGGTGCGTCAAGCTCGCCGCGCAATCCGATGGCGAAATACCGCCGTTTTTGAGCGTAGAGCACGCCACGGCGGTGATTGCTCGTGCGAGTGCTTGTGTGGGTTTGGATACTGGTTTTTCACACATCGCCGCAGCGTTTGGCGTACCAACGGTCGGTATCTACTGCGATCACGAGCCCGGGCTCGTCGGCATTACGGGACGAGCGTACGTGGCCAGTGTGGGCGGCAGGGGAAAATCCCCCGAATCTGGCGCGGTGATTCGGCTGCTTGATGAAGCGCTGTCATCGAACCCGAAGCGCGGAATTCGGTAGCGCATTTTTCAGTACAACTGTTTTGCTAAAAGCGTTACAGCTATTGGTCTAAGCACGCTTTTACGCAATTTTCGAAAGCGCTGATTTTCTGTTTCTATCCATTATAAATATTGGTGTTGAGCGATAGTGT
>JAAFHR010000398.1 GCA_013298455.1 Betaproteobacteria bacterium
CTCCGGGTTGTAGCGCATCGCAAACGCTTCGGTGTGGCGAATGATCGGCGTGCCACGTAGGCGTTTCAACACGCCGACTTGAATCTCGTGCGGCCCCAAACGTGCCAGTGTGTCGAAGCCCTGACCGAAGCTCTCAAAGGTTTCGCCCGGCAATCCTGCGATCAAATCAACGTGCATGTGCGCATTGGAATGCTCATGCAACCAACGAATATTGGCTTTGGCTTTGTCGTTGTTTTGCTTTCGAGAAATGCTCGATTGCACCTCGGGATTCCACGTTTGAATGCCGATTTCAAATTGCAGGGTGCCAGCTGGGAATTTCGCAATCGTAGCCTTAAGTTTTTCAGGCAGATGATCGGGCACCAATTCGAAGTGTGCGAAACACGGATCATCTGGTTTCGCGTTGATTCGTTCTAGGAAAAACTCAAGAATCGCCAGCGAGGTGTTGATGTTTAGATTGAATGTGCGATCAACAAACTTAAACGTTCGCGCGCCTCGGTCGTAAAGCTTCGCCATCTCGGCAAGGAAGCGTTCGGTGTTGAACGGCACGGCGGTTTTATCGAGCGCCGACAAACAAAATTCACACTTAAACGGACAGCCGCGCGACGCCTCGACATACAGGTGCCGCTTGGCGATATCTTCATCGGTGTAGTACTCGTAGGGCAGCTTCAAATCATCGAGCTCAAACTCCTCGCCAACGTGTACTTTCATCAAAGGCTTGGGGCCTTTGAGTAGCGCCTTAGCGAGCTTGTTGTATGTCACATCGCCGGGCCCAGTAATCACGTAATCAGCGAGCGAAAAAATCCGCTGCTCAGTCGTCTCAAAACTCACCTCGGGCCCGCCGATGATGACCTTAATCTGCGGCGCGACTTGCTTCAACATCGCGATGAGTTTCGTCGTTTCCTCAACGTTCCAGATGTAGACGCCAAAGCTCACCACCTTCGGTGAGATTGAGAGGAGCTGCTCAACGAGCACCTCAACTTTGCTACCGATCACGAATTCAACGATCTTGGCGTCGGCGCGAATGTCGTCGTCCAAATTTGCGAATAGGTAGCGCAGTCCGAGCGACGCATGGGCGTAACGGGCGTTGAGGGTCGATAAAACGAGTGAAGTCATTGGAGTGCGGTCGAGGACGAGAGGACGACGTGCGCTTTGCGCACTAGGACGACGCTTCGCTAGGACGCGAGCAGACGACGGAAAGTACTGTGACTGCGCAACCAATTGTAGGTCTCCGCAAACGGCGCGGCCGTGATCGTGCGGTCAACGAAGTGACACAGCGCGACGCACCAAACGCAAATTAAGGCGACAATTCTGCTTTGCGTCCTAGCGCAGCGTCGTCATTCGTCCTCTCGTCCTTTGCGAAGCAATATGTTCAATTTTTCTCGCCCTTACCCCGGCGGCCGCTCACCTTTGATGGTGCGAAACACCGTTTCCACCACGCATCCGCTCGCTGCACAAGCTGGCTTGCAAATGCTCAAAGCGGGTGGCAATGCCGTCGACGCGATCATCGCCACAGCGGCAACGCTCACCGTCGTGGAGCCCTGTAGCAATGGCCTTGGCAGCGATTTATTCGCGCTCATTTGGTCGCCCGAAGACAACGCGCTGCATGGACTCAATTCATCCGGGCGTTCGCCGCAGGCTTGGTCGCTCGAACAATTTCCCGATGGTATTCCGATGCGCGGCTGGGGCAGCGTGTCGGTGCCCGGCACGATTGCGGGTTGGGTGGCGCTCTCAAAACGTTACGGCAAGTTGCCGTTTGCGGATTTGCTCGCGCCCGCGATTGACATTGCTGAGCGTGGCTACATGGTGTCTCCCATCATTTCGGCGCAGTGGACACGCGCGGTGCCGATCCTCGAAAAGCAACCCGGTTACGCTGAGCATTTCATGCCGCGCGGACGGGCGCCGCTGCCGGGCGAACTGTTTCGAAATCCTGCGCAAGCGGAATCACTTCGAATGATCGCCGAGAGCACGGGCGAATCGTTTTATCGCGGCAAACTCGCCGCGCGAATCGTGGCGCACGCCAAGCAACATGGCGGTTTGATGACCGGCATTGATTTGGCCGCACACACGGCGGACTGGGTGGATCCCATCACCACGAACTATCGTGGTTACGACATCGCCGAAATTCCGCCCAACGGCCAAGGCATCGCCGCGCTCATGGCGCTTGGGATGATGGAGCATTTCGACGTGAAATCGCTCGGCCCCAATCATCCCGATTATTGGCACGCATCGATTGAATCGATGAAGCTCGCATTCCGAGATGTGATGGCGCAAGTCGCCGATCCGGAATTCATGAATGTGTCGCCCGCGGCGATGCTAGATCGCGATTTCTTGAAGCGCCGTGCGGCGTTGATTGACATGAAGCGCGCCCAAGATTTCTCGCCAAGCGCTGAGCTCAAGGGCGGCACGGTGTACCTGAACTCGGCCGACGAGAGCGGCATGATGGTCTCGCTCATCCAATCGAATTACTACGGTTTCGGCTCGGGCGTGGTCGTTGATGGCATCAGCTTGCAAAATCGTGGCTATGGTTTTGTGACCGATCCCGAGCATCCGAATTGCGTAGCGGGCGGTAAGCGGCCATTCCACACCATCATTCCGGGTTTCATTTTGAAAGACGGCAAACCGCTGAGCGCGTTTGGCGTGATGGGCGGCCACATGCAGCCGCAAGGTCACTTGCAAACCGCCATTCGGATGATTGATTTTGGTGAAAACCCACAAGCCGCGCTAGATGCGCCGCGCTTCCGAGTAGAACAAGGGCTAGAGGTTGATCTTGAAACGTGGACGCCCGCCAACGTACGCGACGAGCTCGTGAAACGCGGCCACAAGCTCAAAGAAAACAAAGACAGCTACATGGATTTCGGTAGCGGCCAGATCATCTGGAAAACCGACGACGGCTACATCGTTGGCTCCGATCCTCGGCGCGATGGTGGAGCGGTGGGGTTTTAGCCTACCGCCACGAACCAACGCGCCGAAAATGTTGTTCCCCTCTCCCCTGGAGGGAGAGGGGCTAGGGGAGAGGGGGTAGGTCGCCGCGGCAACACAGTTGGCGCTTCGAGCCAACCGCCCCCTCTCCCCAACCCTCTCCCTCAAGGGGAGAGGGAGCAGCGTCACCGCATCCGACACCCCTTGTCCGACACAACGCCCGCCACGATCACCGGCACGTTGAGCAACCCCAATCCCTTCGCCGTTTCCGAGCAATCCGGGAGCACCGCGTTTTCTACATTTTTCGCCATTCGCTCACGCTCAGTCAGTGATGGCGCGACCGATGGCGGCACGTTCGGACGCTGAGCGTTCATGGCTCTGGCGGCGTCGCGAGCGATTTTTGCGCGGGCGGCGGCGGGATCGAAGCCGTCGATGAAGCCGGGGCGGAGCGAATTGGCACTGCCGAGCGACGGCGCGCCGCCGCCTGCGGCGGGGGTTGGCGCGGTTGGCGCCGCACTAGCTGCGGCTGGCCCCGAATTGGCGCCCTCCGAACCACGGCCGGGCAAGGTCACACTAGCACCAGGGCGAGCGCCAGCACTGGCGGCCGGAGGCGAGCCGCCACTGGTCGCGGCAGTCGCGGCAGTCGCAGCACTCGCGGCAACAGCAGCGGGTGCGGCGAGCGCCGACGGCGCAGACTGGGTGAGCGTGGGGCTGGCGGCTACCGCTGGGGCAGCGGGCTGAGCGGGTGTTGCGGG
>JAAFHR010000399.1 GCA_013298455.1 Betaproteobacteria bacterium
GCGGAATGTTTCATGGCTTCGTCGCGCCGGGTGTGCTTCGCGAAACGGCCACGAATGGCACTGCGCAAACACGGCTTTCGCTCATGGCGCGAGCGATCGAATGGATTCTCGATAGGCAACAACGGTTGGCCGCCCGCGAAACGACTAAAGACGGCAAGAAAGCCGCGCATCGGAGCTATCAAGATGCGGTGCTCGCGCTTTCGAAGGCGTTTGCATTGTCGTCAGCTTCGGATTTAGCGCGGGCGATCCGTGAAGAAGTCGGGTTCTTTCAGGCGGTGCGGGCGGCGCTCGTGAAATCCTCGGCAAGCGGCGGAACGTCGAAGCAGGAACGCGATTTCGCGATTCAGCAAATAGTGAGCCGCGCTGTCGTGTCCACGGAAATCGTGGACATTCTGCGTGTGACGGGGATCAAAACCCCCGACATTTCGATTTTCTCGGAAGCGTTTCTATCGGAAGTGCAACAGATGGAATCGAAGAACCTCGCACTTGAAGCGCTTCGAAAACTGTTGAGTGATGGAATTCGATCGCGAAGTAAAGCGAACATTGTGGAATCGCGCGCGTTTTCCGAACGACTGGAAGACGCAATTGCAAGGTATCACGCGAACGCGATCACAACCGCGGAGATGTTGCAGGAATTGATTGGACTCGCCAAGGACATCATGGCAGCGAGAAAGCGCGGCGAGGAATTGGGGCTTACAAACGAGGAATTAGCGTTCTACGACGCGCTGGCGAAAAACGATTCTGCGTTGCAAGTTATGGGCGACGAAAAGCTTCGCTTGATCGCGCACGAGCTCATTACGAATCTGAAACAAAACATTACGGTCGATTGGGCGCATCGCGAGTCGGCTCGGGCTCGCATGCGGGTACTCGTAAAGCGGATTCTGAGGAAGTACGGTTATCCGCCCGATCTGCAAGACGCGGCGGTGATAACAGTGCTCGCGCAAGCTGAAGCACTCTATGCCAATCTGGTGAACGTATGAAAGCGCGATGAAGAAAAATTAGGCTGCTTCAGGATAATTTGTAGCATTCAGTGCGCGAGATGAAGCACGGACATGCGGCAAGCAAGACGACAGCCTTGTGAAACGCACGTCCTATCGCGATTCTTAACCTCTACGTCGGCTTAGTTACGAACGGCTTGCAATTCCTCGCGCACTATCGCGCGGAGGTTTTCCGTCAAATGCTCGCCCTCAACGGCGCGGCGTAGCGTGTCGTTAATCAAAGTTTGATAACCGCGATCTCCGGCAATCGCTTTGAAATGTTCGATGATCGGCGCATCTAGCATGATACTGATTCGCTGTTTCGCCACACGCGCGCGAACGGCCTCTTGCCACTGAGCTCTCGTCGCTGATTGGCCAGCCACGCGAAACTTAGCGCGCTCAAAGTGCGCCTGCGTGAGCTTTGGCGCATCGTCAGAAATAGCCGACGTTCTGGTAGTAGAGGTCTGTTTCATTGCTATCGGCCTTTCTCATGGAGATGATGCGAATGGATTCTGGTGACTCTACGTGAACAATCAGCACGACGAGAGCACTCAACAGACCCATGCCGATCAAGCGCTCTTCGCCGTAGGCATGGCGCTCATCTTCGAACACCACCATCGGCCCGTCAAATACGCCCGCCGCGTCGGCGAAGTCGAGGCCGTGCTTTTTTAGATTGCTACGGCGTTTTGCCTCGTCCCAGATGAAGTCCATGCAAGCAGATTATACATATAAACGTATGTATAGCCGGTGCGTTTTTTGAGCGCCACTTGAGCATTCTGCCGATAGCCGAGGCCTTTGTGTCAGAGTAATTTAATCTCGCCTCTTTCAGTAAGCTGTGAACCGCTGACTTCACTGCTATCCTCCGACCTCAATTCATCACTGCAAAGGCACACATCATGGGTAATCGCGACAAACAAGGGCGTGAGCCGAAAAAGCCTAAGCAGCCTCCGAAGCCGCCCACACCGAAGGGCATTTAGCAGTTAGTCTCGCTCAGCACTTCGCGAGTCACCGCATCGGTATCCGCGCCCTTCGCTGGGGGCGCGTAGCGATATTCGACGGGCGTGTCGCTCATGCGGATGGGGCTTCTGACCATGGCGATATTGCCGCCGCCTTGCGTTGCCGGGCGTTGCATGTCGAGGCGCAGCTCGCGGTGTTTGACTTGGGGATGCGCGAACACTTGATCAAAGGTATTGATCGGGGCGTGTGGGATACCGAGGCTCGCGAAGATATCGAGCCAGTGCTGCGTTGATCGTGTGGTGAGGATTGCTTCCATGTCGACAACGAGTTGTTTGCGGTTTTTGTTGCGATCTTTCATTTCGAGGTACTCGGCGCGCATGGCGAGTTCGGGCGCGCCCATTGCGGCGGCGAGTTTGCGCCATTGGCTGTCGTTGCCTGCGCCCACGATCATGTAGCCATCGTGCGTTTTGAATGACTGGTAGGGCGCTAAATTCACGTGGGCATTGCCAACGCGTTTCGGCTGCTTTCCGGTCAAGTAGTACGACGCAATTTGGTTCGCTGCGAATTGCACCACGCAATCGAGAAGCGCGATATCGATCTTCTGCCCTCGTCCCGTGCGGTGGCGCGCCTCGATAGCGGCGAGGATCGCGATGGTTGCGTTGAGGCCGGAGAGCACGTCAGTGACGGCGATCACGACTTTCGTAGGGCCGCCTCCGGGGCCGCCGTCTTCTGCGTCTGCGTGGCCGTTAATCGCCATCAAACCGCCCTCGGCTTGGCAGAGCAGATCGTAGCCAGGGCGTTCGGCGTAGGGGCCGTCTTGGCCGTAGGCGGTGATCGAGCAGTAGACGAGTTTCGGGTTGATCGCTTGGAGCGTTTCGTAATCGAGACCGTAGCGTTTCAGATCACCGACTTTGTAGTTTTCGACGAGGATGTCGGACTTCGCAGCAAGCTCGCGGACGGTTTGCTGACCTTCCGGCGTGGTGAGATCAATGCAAACCGAGCGCTTGTTTCGGTTGCAGCTTGAGAAGTACGCCGAATCAGTCGTCTCGTTGCCCGCAGCATCACGCAGCCACTGTGGCCCCCAGCTTCGTGTGTCGTCGCCAGTGTCGGGGCGCTCGATTTTGATGACGTCGGCGCCCAAATCGCCCAGCGTTTGTGTGCACCACGGCCCCGCCAATACGCGGGTTAAATCCAGAACACGAAGGTGAGCGAGTGCGCCAGCCATAATTACGTCAGCAGAGTTTTTGTTGCGTCAAATTATGAGCTACTACCAACACCACATCTTTTTTTGCACCAATGACCGGGACGACGGGCGTCCGTCGTGCGGCCACTGCGGCAGTGAGCTTCGCGATTACGCCAAGAAAAAAATCAAATCGCTCGGGTTAAACGGCGCGGGCAAAGTGCGTGTGAACAACGCGGGTTGTTTAGATCGCTGTGACGAGGGCCCGACGATGGTGGTGTATCCCGAGGGCGTTTGGTATCACTGCGCCAATGAGGCGGATGTGGATGAAATTATTGCCTCCCACGTTCAGGGCGGCGCGGTGGTGGAGCGGTTGCGGATGTAGGCTGTTCCCGAAGCGCATCGCTCTTTGAGAGCGGCGGATGTGCGGTCTCTAGCTCGTTACCGTTCGCCCTGAGCCCGTCGAAGGGTGAGTGGTAAACCGCCAAGGCGTCGACAAGCTCAGCCCGAACGGAACTGATCACTTGCTCTTGAGGTGCAGAGATGGATTGGTTGCG
>JAAFHR010000004.1 GCA_013298455.1 Betaproteobacteria bacterium
CAAGTTGTTTTCATACACTTCCGAAAATTAACCAAGGCTGCGAAGCAACCAACCCTTCGACAAGCTCAGGGCGAACGGGTTCGAGGGGGCATTCACCATTGAACGCGTACCGACGCGAGAATTTTTAACGCAGATAAGCGCAGATTCGTTGAAGCGAACGCGACTCAACATACAAACGCGGACCGCTCAAGGATCAAAGTCAGAATACAAAAAACAACGATTCTCCAGAGCAACCAAGAGCGAAACCGCTGACCGAGCTTTGCGTCTTAGACCGCTAGCGGTCGTCGTCATTCGTCCTCTCGTCCTGTGCTCGTTCCGCCGTAAATCCGCGCGCGAAGCGCTCACTCACTACTCTTAGGAACGAGCACCTCACGCTTACCCATCGGATTCGGTCGCGACACTACGCCCGCATTCTCCATCGCCTCAATCAAGCGCGCCGCGCCGTTATAGCCAATCCGCAAGCGCCGCTGAATGTAGGAAATGGTGGGTTGTCGGCTCTCCAAAACTGCGGCCACCGCCTCGTCGTAGCGCGGGTCTTTTTCACCGTCGCTGGAGCCGCCGCCCATCACTTCGTTTAAGGTGTCGGCGTCGGTGCCTTCGAGTACGCCTTCGATGTACTGCACGGGCATTTGCGCTTTCCAATGCTCAACGACACGATGCACTTCATCGTCGGTCACAAACGCGCCGTGCACACGAATCGGAATGCCGGTGCCGCCCATCATGTAGAGCATGTCGCCGCGCCCCAAGAGCGCTTCTGCGCCCATTTGATCAAGGATCGTGCGCGAATCGATTTTGCTCGCTACTTGAAAGGCAATTCGTGTGGGCACGTTGGCTTTGATCAGACCGGTAATTACATCAACTGACGGTCGCTGTGTGGCCAAAATCAAATGAATGCCCGCAGCACGCGCCTTTTGCGCCAAACGCGCAATTAGCTCTTCGATTTTCTTGCCCGCCACCATCATCAGGTCGGCCAATTCGTCGATCACGACGACGATAAAGGGCATTTCTTCCAGCGGTTCCGGCGCCTCGGGCGTGAGCGAAAACGGATTGCCAATCGGTTTGCCTTTGGCCGCGGCGTCGGTCACTTTGGCATTGAAACTCGAGAGCTGACGCACACCCATCGCCGAGAGCAAACGGTAACGTCGCTCCATTTCCTCAACACACCAGTTGAGCGCATTGGCCGCGAGCTTCATGTCCGTCACCACGGGGCAGAGCAAATGCGGCACGCCTTCGTACACCGACAGTTCGAGCATCTTCGGATCGATCAACACCAAGCGCACCTGCTTGGGCTCAGCTTTGTACAAGAGCGACAAAATCATTTGATTGATGCCGACCGATTTGCCGGAACCGGTAGTACCCGCCACCATGCAATGTGGCATCTTGGCCAAGTCGGCCACCACGGGGCGACCGGCGATGTCTTTGCCCATACCGAGCGTGATCAAGCTCGATGCGTCGTTGTACGCTGCGCTGCCCAAAATTTCGATCAAACCCACGCTTTGACGACGCGGGTTGGGAACCTCAAGCCCCATGCATGATTTGCCCGGAATCGTTTCAACGACTCGAATGCTCATCACGCTCATCGCCCTCGCCAAATCCTTTGCGAGATTGACGATGGAATTGCCCTTCACGCCGACATCGGGCTCGATTTCATAGCGCGTGATCACAGGCCCCGGATACGCGGCCAACACCTTCACCGGCACATTGAATTCAGCGAGCTTTCGCTCGATCAAGCGAGAGGTAAATTCAAGCGTCTCGGCATTAACCATCGGCTGCTCTTTCGGCAGCGGCTCCAACAGCGCGAGCGGCGGCAGCGTGGTGTCGGGAAGCTCTGAAAACAGCGACACTTGTTTTTCACGATGCACTCGTTCAGAGAGCACCACGGGCTCGAACGTTTCAATGATTTTGATCGGCTCGTGCTCCTCGACGCGCTTCACCTCTTCGGCAATGTAGGCTTCGCGCTCGGCCACCATCGGCTCGGCGATTTCAAAATCGCGACGAACCTCTTGCACCGTCTCTCGACGCTCGCGCCAACTCGCCACGCCATCAATGAGCAACGACCCGAGTGACTCCGTGAGTTTGAGCCAAGGGATTGAGTAGGCAAAAGTTGCGAGAACCACCGTTGCCGCAATCAGAAACAAGGTGCTCGCCAAAAATCCGGCGGACTTGAGCAAGGCAAAGCCAATGGTTTGCCCCAGCGCGCCGCCCGCGCCCTGCGGCAACCCTGCAAACGCGTGATGCAGACGAAGCGCCTCAAGCGACGCGCTCACCGCCAAGAGTCCGATGAGCGCCACCGGCGCGATCCACGCCCGTGGCCTCACCACAGGCTGCGCCGCCTCGTCGCCCAGCATCCGCCACGGCGCACGTCGCCACAAAAATTGCAGCGCAAAGAGCCAGAGCCACCAAACTGATGCCCCCGCAACGAAGTACAAGATGTCAGAAAACCATGCGCCGCCCGCGCCGAGCCAATTACCCGCGCGCGGCACGCTTCCCGAGGTTGACCAGGCCGGATCAGCGTTTCGAAAGGTCAGGAGCGCCAGCGCTGCGGCGCAGAGCGCAGCCAATGCAATCAGCCACAACAACCAACGGCGAAGGCTGTCGATCCGACTTAAGGTCTCAGAGGACGTGGCGCCGCGCACTCGACGATTTTTACGAGAGCGCGAAAACAGTCCGCCGAGCGCGGCTTTGAATGAATCCAACATCAGTAGAGTTTATCGATTCAGCGGCAATGATGATCGGCAAGCGTGACACACGCAGACGAAAAAAAAGGTGTCGCGCCTGCGCGCCGACACCTTTCGTGCTGATCGCTACGGTCAGTACTTTTGCGTCAGTACGGATTTCTGCGACGAATAGTAGGCCGCCAGATTTTCAATGTCTTTTTGCGAGAGCGCTTTGGCGAAGCCCGACATGATGGCGTTATTTCTCTCGCCCGATTTGTAATCGCGGAGCGCTTTTTCCAGATAGTCGCGCCACTGCCCGGCCAGGCGTGGGTTGTTGGGATCGGTGCTATTGCCGTCGGCACCATGACAGGCGGCACAGACCTCTTTGGCCTTGGCTTCTCCAGCGGCTCTGTCGGCCGCGACCGAGAGCGACGCGCCCATTAAGCAGAGCGCTGCGGTCAACACAATGCGTTTATTCATTATTTGTTCTCCGCGTAGTAAGCGGCCAGATCTGCCATATCTTTCTCACTCAAGGTCGCTGCGATTGCCCGCATGCTGGGGTGCTTCCGATCGCCCGACTTGTACGCCTTGAGCGCATTGACGAAATACTGGGCGTGTTGGCCATTGATCTTTGGCACATGAAACACTTCGGGATAGGCCGTGCGCCAGCCGGGAATGCCATGACAGCCTTGGCACATCTGCACTTTTTGCGCGCCTGCCTTGGCGTCACCCGCAGGGGTTTGCGCAAAGGCGTGGGGCGCGGCGAGCGCCGAAAGGCACGTGATGGCAGCGGCGCAAAGCGCCGAAAACGCGATCCGTTTCATATTTTTCTGTATTTAGGTCGGGAAAACCTTCAAATTATAGACGGGCGAACCCGTCCGCCCTAAGCTTGAAAATAGGCGCAGACACTTCAACTATCATCTACACCACTTCATAGCGGGCGGCGCGGAGCCGTCAACAAAGGAACACTTTATGAGCGACAACATCACCCACGTCTCGGATGCGAGCTTCGACGCCGACGTGCTGAAATCCAGCACCCCGGTGTTGGTCGACTTTTGGGCGGAATGGTGCGGCCCTTGCAAAATGATCGCACCGGTGCTCGAGGAAGTGGCGGTCAGCCACGCCGGGCGCATCAAAATCGCCAAGGTTGACGTGGACGACAACCGCGAAATCGCCGCCAAATATGGCATTCGTGGCATTCCAACGCTGATGATTTTCAAAAACGGCGAACTCGCCGCTCAGAAGGTCGGCGCGCTCTCGAAAGCGCAGCTCACGGCGTTTGTAGATAGCCAGGTCTAGACCCAACCTGTAGGAGCGGCTTGCCGCGAATTGCCTGCATCACAGTTCGGATGTTGATTTGACGCGGCGCTTTCGCGGCAAGCCGCTCCTACACTCCATTTGCATTGCAACGACGGCGTTTTGTCGCCGCCCGGCAACACGCCAAAACGGTTTCGTTTGACTTCCCGTTCGTTGCAAGTCAGAATTCGCCCTGTTAGACGCGTTTCGGTTCTCGAAAACGCGATTTCCCCCTAAGACAGATAAGCATCGCCCACGCGCCGCAACGCGCTACCGCATCACATCATTTCTTTCGCGAACCGGCTCCGCATTGAATCGACTCGATTCTGCGTTGAGCGGTTCAACCCTGTCGCACGGATGTCCCCAAGCGACCCCCAACCCCCAACCGCATGAATATCGCTGAACTCAAACTTAAGTCCGCCGCCGAACTGCTCGAAATCGCCATTGCGAACGAGCTAGAAAACGCCAATCGCCTCCGTAAACACGATCTGATCTTCGCCCTGCTCAAACAGCAGGCCAAGAAAGGCGAGAGCATTCGCGGCGTGGGCGTGCTTGAGGTGCTGCCCGACGGCTTTGGTTTCCTACGAAGCCCCGAAGCAAGCTACTTGGCGGGTACGGACGACATCTACATCTCGCCGTCGCAAATTCGCCGCTTCAACTTACACACGGGTGACACCATCGAAGGCGAAGTGCGCACCCCGAAAGAAGGCGAGCGCTACTTCGCCTTAACGAAGCTCGATTCTGTGAACGGCTTTGAGCCCGAAGCGGGCAAGAACAAAGTGTTGTTCGAAAACTTGACGCCACTGTTTCCCGATAAGTGCCTAAAACTTGAGCGCGACATCAAGGCTGAAGAAAACATCACAGGCCGCGTGATCGATATCGTGGCACCGATTGGCAAAGGCCAGCGCGGCTTACTCGTCGCGCCGCCCAAATCCGGCAAGACCGTGATGCTGCAACACATCGCACATGCGATTGCCAGCAACCATCCCGATGTGGTGTTGATCGTATTGCTGATCGATGAGCGCCCGGAAGAGGTGACCGACATGCAGCGCACGGTGCGCGGCGAAGTCGTTGCGTCAACGTTTGACGAACCCGCCACGCGTCACGTGCAAGTCGCTGAAATGGTCATCGAAAAAGCTAAGCGTTTGGTCGAACACAAAAAAGACGTGGTGATCTTGCTCGATTCGATCACTCGTTTGGCGCGCGCCTACAACACCGTGATGCCAAGCTCAGGCAAAGTATTGACCGGCGGCGTGGAAGCCAACGCGCTGCAGCGCCCCAAGCGCTTCTTCGGTGCCGCACGAAACATCGAAGAAGGTGGCTCGCTCACCATCATCGCCACCGCCTTGATCGACACCGGCAGCCGCATGGACGACGTGATCTACGAAGAATTCAAAGGCACCGGCAACATGGAAATCCACATGGATCGCCGCATGGCCGAAAAGCGGGTCTATCCCGCGATCAACATCGGTCGCTCCGGCACGCGTCGTGAAGAGCTCCTCCTCGAACCCGGCGTACTTCAGAAAACGTGGATTCTTCGCAAACTCTTCTCCGAAATGGACGAGATCGAAGCGATGGAAAAACTCCAAAAACACATGCGCGAAACCAAAAACAATCGCGAGTTTTTTGAGGCGATGACGCGGGCGAGATAATCCTGCTGCGTAGAACCAACCGCGCTCACTTGAACCCCAATTCGATGAAGTTGGCACATCGAAGCACCAGCGTTTTCACTTCAGCGATCGGATCGTGCGCTGATTGATTCAGGAAGTTACCGCGCATCGCCTCGGCGGCAGTTCGAGCGGCTTGATAACTAGAGAGCGCTTCGGAACAATATCTTTTGCGTTCACTCGCGGTTGCTGCGGGGCGCGTCGCATGCTCTACTGCTAGGGCAGCCTCCAAACTCGGTATGAGCAGCGCCACAGTTCGATAAGCGCGCGTCTTTTTGCCTTCGGCATCTGCGTCCGGCCAGGCGGCTTTCGCCTGCGCCAAGATCGCAGCGGTCTCGCTCGGCTGTTGGGCATCGAAGTGCGCCTCAGCAAGCATTCCGAGCATCCATGCGAAGTTGATTTGCGCATTTTTATCGTTGGGATCTTGCTCAAGTAGTCCTTTTTGTGTCTCTGCGGCAAGACGGCGGTATTCAATCGACAACAGAGGCTGCTTGAGCCCACGAGCGCTCGCAGCGAGTCCGTGATAGCTACCCACTAAGTTGGCTTTCCACGAGCGATTCAGCGGATTGATTTGCACCAGCGTCCGCTTGATCTCTAGCGCTTCAAGGTCGATCTCGTAGGCGCGCTGCCAACTCGACGGATTCGTCGGATCCGCTGTTACCTCAGCGAGGGCGTCGTATGTCACCGACAAGCCTTGCAACATTCGCAGGCGCTCCGTCTGATCGGATGCGGCTGCGGCCAGTTGCGCCATGATGTCACGAGCCTCCGTGGCAGCCGCGATGCGCTGCGCTCTCGACGCACCAAGATTGCCAATTCGGGCGCGGGTCATCAAGGCACGCGCCAGCTCGCGAAGCAACGCTGTACTCTGCGCTCGGCCCACCAGAAAGTTGCGCAAAGTGGCCTCTGCGCGCTTCACGGTCTCCACCGCGCGATCAAGTTCTCCGTCTTCGCGCTGATAATCGGCGAGTCTCATCACCGCACGGGCTAGCGCGGTGGCGGCCTCTGGGTCGTCACTGAGTTTTGATTGTGCCCTCGATAACCAATCGATCCCTTGTTCGAGCGAGGCTTTGCCAGCCGCGCGAGTGCCGACGTTAGCTGCACTCTCGTCCGCGCCTTGGATTTGACTGAGCGCAACATAGCCTTCGCCAAGCTCAATCCACAGCCGCGGATCATCGCCTACGTTTCGATTTAATGTGTCGAGGTAGTTGACCGCCGTCCTCAGTAGCGTTTCGCGCGCCACCGTTGCGCCGGGCAGTTCTGCGATGGATCGATGGACATCAAAAATGGCGGCGTTGGCAAGCCTTCGTACGCTCGCAAAGTGCTCTTCAACCAGTTGCTTCTGCGCCCTGACGGCGAACGCTTGCTGCAGAGCAATGACGCTGGCAATGCCGAGTGCTACAAGCATCAGAGCGCTAAGTGCCACCGAACGAAAATTGCGTCGGGAAAACTTTGACGCACGGTACCACCACGAATCTGCGTGCGACAAAACAGGTTGATCAGTCAGGTAGCGCAGTACGTCCTCCGACAGCTGCTCCGCCGACGCATAACGCCTTGCAGGGTCTTTGCGAAGCGCCATCAATACGATGTTGTCGAGATCGCCGCGAAGTTCACGTTGCAGGCGTTTCGTGTCTAGCGTGAGGATGATTTTTTGATCGTCGAGCGAGCGCTCAGTGGGGCGAGGCGATTCGATACGCGTGACGGCGTGGCTTGGGCGCTCTGGCTCGGTGTCCGCGATTTCTTTGGCGAGTTCGAGCGGTTTTGTGGTGTCGTTTTTGTAGGGGCTTTTGCCCGTGAGCAAGCGGTATAACAGCACGCCCAGCGCGTACACATCACTCGCTGTGGTGATCGCCTCGCCTTTGATCTGCTCGGGGCTGGCGTAGGCCGGTGTCATCGCGTTGGCAAGCGTTGGATTGGCAATCGATTTGCCACTCTCATCGATCTGCGTTGGGTCGAGCAGTTTGGCGATGCCGAAATCAAGAAGTTTTACTTGCCCGTCTGTATCAACCAAAATGTTGCTGGGTTTGAGGTCACGATGCACGACAAGCCGCTGATGCGCGAAATGCACCGCGCCACACACATCGCGAAAGAGCGAGAGCCGCGCTGCAACGCTGAGCGCGTTTTGCTCGCAGTATTCATCGATGGGCAACCCATCAACCAACTCCATCACCAAAAACGGCGTGCCATCGTCGCTGCGGCCACCGTCGATCAGCCGCGCGATGTTTGGGTGATCGAGATTGGCAAGGATTTGCCGCTCCGCACGAAAACGAGCCGCAACAACATCACTTGCCACATCGGAGCGAATCAATTTGATTGCAACGAGCTTTTCGTATTCGTCGTCGTCGCGCACGGCCTTAAACACGCTGCCCATGCCGCCGCGGGCGATCTCCTCGGTGATGCGATACGCGCCCATGCGCCGCCCCAGCCACCGCTCGTCTTCGCGAAGGGCAGCGCCAATCTGCGTCGAGAGGCGAGCATCCGAGAGCACAGCCTCGGCTAGCGCATTGAGTTGAGGTGATCGCGTTAAAAATCCGCGGGCATCGCTCGCGCGACTGAGCCAAGCCATCACTTCGATAAGTAGCTCCGCGTCGCCATCGGTGGCGCGACGCGCCAAGGCTTCGCGCTCGGAAGGAGGACGCTCCAAGCAGTCGTTAACGATGTCACCGACGCGGCTCCAGCGCTCGGGATTTACGGATTGGATCATGCTCTAGCAGCGAAAAAACTGCGAAAGCAGCTCACAGCGTGTCGGATTCACTCGCTCTCCTGCCGCGCGAGATCAAGCTCTCGTTTGAGAAAGAGCTTCGCCATGGTCCAATCGCGCTTCACCGTAGCCGATGAGATGCCTAAGCTCTCGCCCGTGTCATCCAAACCCAAGCCGCCGAAAAAGCGCAGCTCGATGACCTGTGCTTGCCGAGGCGATAACGCGCGGAGCTTTTCAAGCGCCGCATCAAGCGCCACAAAATCGAGCTCGATTTGCGCGCTCTGTTCGGCGCTTTCATCGACGTCGTAGAGCTGCCGCGCGCATTGCTCATGGTAGTCAACGGCGGTCTGGTCGAGGCTCGTGATGACGACATCGCCACCACGCTTTTGCGCAGATCGGGCGCGCGCATGATCGACCAAAATATGCCGCATCACTTGCGACGCCAGTCTGAAAAAGTGTGCACGGTCATTCCAAGGAACGGCGTTGTGCTCGTGCAACCGAATGAACACTTCATTGACAAGCGCTGTGCCTTGAAGCGTGTGGTCGGCGCGCTCACGCCGAGCATGATGAAGAGCGACTCGTTTTAGCTCATCGTAGACGAGCGTGATGAGTCGCGCGGGGGCGTCATCGGTCAACGCGCCAAACGCGGGGGCGCCACCAGCGGCGTTGAGATCCTCGTTCGGTGAATTTGGTGCGGTCATCGCGAAGCACTCCGAAGCTGGGTTGCAAAGCAGTAGACGCAATACTGGCGAGATTTGCGCCGCCTGAGTCGCCTGTACTCGCGAGTACTTTACCTAAGTCGACCCGATGCCAGTTTAGCGTGCGATGAGCTGATTTTCGCAACGCTGCGCTTTTGTGAGTATGAACCACTACACAACGATGCGAGGGGTCCTCACTATGGTTTCGTTGAGACTCGTCTTGCAAGAGACGGATTCGCACGCCCGTTTGACGTCAATCCTAGCGCGAGGCGCTTTGTTTTGCGTCGCAGCGTTTTCATTCATGGTGGGCGACTCAGTCGCGCAAATTAGTGTCGCGGGCAGTGGCGGCGAAGTAGATCGTCAGTTCGGTGAATTCACGTTAACGGGGCAGGCGGCGGTGTATCGATTTGCGCCAAACACGCTCACAACCGTGGTCGCAGTCGCTGTGCAATCGAGCGGAAAGCCTGTCATCGCCGGTATTTGCGGCGCGAATCCCAGCGAAGACATGTGTGTCGCCAGGCTCCAAATTGACGGCACCCAGCTCGATTCAAGCTTCGCGGTGAACGGCATCAACACGATTGTGCTCGCTGGCCAAGATTACGTACGCAGCATGGTCATCGACGCGCAGGATCGAATCTATCTCACCGGGTATTGCAACGGCTTAGGGCAGCGCGCTTGCGTACACCGACTCTCCGCCAACGGCGTGCTCGACCCGAGTTTTGGCACGGCGGGTCGTAGCGTGTTTTCGGGGATGGTAGAGGTCAACGCCATCAAAATCGATGCCGATGGCAAAGCCGTTGGCGTGGGCGAGTGTTTGAGTGGCGGTACGTCCCGAATGTGCGTCGCGCGACTCACCGAATCCGGCGCCATGGATAGCGGGTTCAACGGCGGTGCGGTCGTGCAGATCTTGCCCGCACCGGCGAGCTCAGCGACAGCGAGCCATGCGCTCATCGATGCCGCCAATCGCGTGGTGTTGACGGGCTATTGCAGCGTGCCCACCGCCAACGGCGCGCGGTACCGATTTTGCGCCGCCCGCGTGAACACGACGGGGAGCATCGATACGAATTTCGGTGTCGGGGGCAGCCGCACCTGGGCGATGGTCAGCGCTGACAATCAAGCGGTAAGCGTACAAATCGCTGAAACCTCCGACGGTGGGCTCTTAGTGGTGGGAACTTGCACCGCTCAGTCAGATTCAGTTCAACGAATGTGCACGTCAAAGCTCACCGGCAACGGCAACTTTGATCTTTCGTATGGATACGGATCGTTCGCCGGGCAGTCGATCCAGATTTTTGGCGGCGAACTGTCGCCTAGCGCGCCCCAGCTTTTAATTGATGGGCAGGGACGCGCACTGATCACATTTAACTGCGCCACGCCAGGACGGTTTTGTTTCGTGCGTTTGCTTCCCAACGGACGACCCGATCCGACCTTTGGTCTCAGTGGAATTCAAAGCTTTCAACCTGAGCCTGGCGTTTTGGGTCGCCCCTCTGCGGCGAATGCGAGCGTATGGCTGACCGCCAATCGTTGGCTGAGCGGAGGCGTTTGCCCGCGAACTGACTCCAGTTTTCTCAACCGCGGTTGCGTCACTCGACACTATCTCGATCAGCCGCCGGGAGAGCGGTGTAGTTTGGACTTAGATGGTAATGGTGTGCTCGACACAGCCACCGACGGCCTGCTGTGGGCGCGCTTGCTCATGGGCTTTCGCGGCACACGGCTCACCGATGGGGCCGTAGCCACTGACGCCACTCGGAGCAGCCCGGCCGCCATCGAAGCGCATCTGGTCAATCACTGCGGATTACGCTAGGAGCCACCGATGAATTTTCTCTCACTTCATCACCTAAGTCAGGCCGTCGGCTCTGCGCTCATCGCCATCACCGTTACCTTGACCTGCACCGCCAGCCGCGCCGCGCCGGGTGAGCTTGACGCAAGTTTTGGAAGCGCTGGTTCATCACCCGTTCGACCCAGCGGCGTGTCGCGCAACACGCCCGGCACTAGCTTCGCGAGCAACACAATTTCAGCGGGCTATGTGGCCGTTCGCTCGGATGGGGGTTACTACGCGCTGGTTCCCTGCATCACTGTTACGCCTTCAGGGGGGGCGGCGATGTGCGTCTCGTCTTACAGTGAAACGGCGGTGTTTGACAGCAGTTTCGGGATCGTAAGTTTGCCGGGAACCGGCACAGTCGCGCCGTTGGCAATCGCCGTTGACCGTGACGACAACGTGTGGATTGCCGGTATCTGCGCGGACCAAAGCTGCTTGCAAAAAGTGCTCAGAAACGGCCAAGTCGCCAGAAATCTCGGCGAGCTCGGCAATCAATCTGTTGTGCAAGCGCCGAGCATGGTCGCGGCCGGCGCCATTGACATTGGCTACGACGGCAAAATTGCGGTGGGCGGGCGCTGCTTCAATAGCGCTCGATACTACCCCTGCGCCACGCGGCTCTTGCCCAATGGGGTGCCCGATCCGAGCTTTCTATTTGGCGCGACTAACGGCTGGGGCAATGATCCTTTTGCGCTCAACGAACTGCTCACTGACGGTTTCGTGAGAAAAATCAAGCTGGCGTCAGACGGTCGCATCTATGCGGCGGGGCGCTGCGTACTGGCAAGCGGTGAGCGCATGTGCGCCGCAATGATCGAAGCCAACGGAACGCGGCAAACCTATGCCGTGCCGAACTCGCAAGACGGCTTGGATTACTACAGTTTCTACATCGCGTTTCCCCCCAGCAGCACACTCACAAGATTCAGTGATTTCGCCGTGCAGACTGATGGGCTGATGTTGCTCTATGGCACCTGCAACTACGCCGCTGCGCCGACTCGCGCACCGTGTCTTACGCGAATCCAGCCCGGCGTGGGCGCAGATGTTTACTTCGGTAGCGCCGGGCACGTGCGGCCTTACCTTCGCCCTGAACCCATGGACGCCTCGGGCATGGTGTTGCGGCAAGACGGCAGCATCGTCACGCTTGCCAACTGCGACGTGACTGTGAGTTCAAACGTTCGACGCCAACTCTGCGTAGTGGCGCTCGGTACTGGCGGAAATTTTTCGCTGCAGTTTCTTAGTGGTGGCAACGCGGCCAATGACATCGAATTTGATGCGGGCAGTACACCGTCTCGTCTGCTGTGGGACGGTGTTGGCGCGGCTCGCTACTTTGATCGCGGCTTGCTGGCTGTGGCCTCGTGCCCCGATAGCACGGGCTTTCGCTGGCTCTGCGTCGCCCGCATTTCGCTCGCTCCGCCTGCGGCGCCGCATTGCAAACCCGATCTCGACGGTGATCGCCGAGCGCTCGCAACCACCGATGCGGCGCTGATCGCACGCGTTGCCAAGAGCCCAGCGGGGAGCGGCAGCAACGCGACACTCGGCAATCTACTCACGCCAACGGCCACGCGAAACAGTTGGGCGGCGCTGAGCAGCTACCTCAACGGCCATTGCGGCACAGCGCTCACGCCGTGATCGAAACAAAATCGTACTAATAGCTTTGTGCGTATAAGCCATATTTAGTAAGGGCTATAAGACGATATGACGTATTTTCGAAAACACCTTCAGTCAGCTTTGACCCCATAGAAATACTGGGAAACCTAGGAGAAGCCACTATGTCAACATCGAATCTCTGGATCGCCGCACGCACCGCCACCGCCGCCGCGCTAATTGCGCTGCTCTCTCCGCATGCCGTCGCTGTCACCGTCGTTGAGTACTACCACCGAGGGCTCGACGCCTACTTCATCACCGGCCGCGCCGCCGAGCAAGCCGCGCTTGACGGCGTTGCAGATTTTCGACGCACGGGCATGACGTTTCAAGCGACCGCAGCGGCATCTGCGTCGCCCTCCATCAGCCGCATCTGCCGCTTCTACATTTCTCTGAGCTCGCCCTTCGTCAGCTCGCATTTTTACGGCCGCGAAGGCTCGGAGTGCGAAGGCATCCGTGCGCAAAACGTTGCTGGCTTTACGTGGGAGGGCTACGATTTCGCAGTGCCCGAGCCCGTCAACGGCGTCTGCCCAGTCGGCCAAACGCAGATGTATCGAAGTTTCCGCGCGGCGGCCAATGGCAAAACACCCAATCACCGCTACACCACGAGCCAAGCGGCCTGCGAGGCCACGCAAGCCGAGGGCTACAAATGTGAAGAGCGTGTCTTTTGCGGCGGTGGCGCGACGCCCATCACGCCAGTCGCGAGCGGCGCATTGCCCCGTAGCTACCAGGGCACATTCCGTGGCGGTCAACAAGACATTGAATTCACCGGCACCCTCACTTGGACGTTGCAAAGCGTCACCAATGGCGAAGGCAGCTACAAGGTCACAGCGGCCAATGCCAATCTCACTGGCCCGGCCGATTGCTCCGACCCCGGCGCGGTGAGCATCGATTCTGAGGCCGAGCTCATTGTGTTGCCCACTGGCGGCGGCGCGAGCTACGGTGGTTTGCTGCGCTCTGTCGTCACCAGCATCACGTGCCCCGGCAACCCGCCCGCGGTGGTGCCCTTTGTCTACATTTGGTTCACCTGTCAAACTCAAGACAACGTGCCGCGCAATCAGAGCTCAAGCGACATCGGGCGTTTGCAGGGCAGCTGCAACGCGACCGACGGCGCATCATTTGCCTGGGATTTCATCGCGATTCCGTAGTGATCACCGCCACGCACTACGCGCTTCGAAAGATGAAATACACAGCGCCCATCAAACACAAACCCGCCCACAGGTAATCCCATTTCAGCGGCTGGTTCATGTAGTAAATCGCAAACGGCACAAACACCGCGAGCGTGATGACCTCTTGCATGATTTTGAGCTGCGCGAGTGAGAGCTCGGTCGCGCCGATTCGATTGGCGGGTACTTGCAACAAGTATTCAAAAAGAGCGATGCCCCAGCTCACAAGCGCCGCATAGAGCCACGGTTTGTGGCTCAGATTTTTCAGATGACCGTACCAAGCGAAGGTCATGAAAATATTGGAAAGTATCAATAATCCAGCGGTTTGCATCCAGATTGGCATGGGCGTCAGTCTTGGCGAGGGTAAGTCCTCTTCGAAGTTTACGGGCTCGCTGAAATACTCAGGTCTTCCCGAAAACAACATCCGCCCTAGGAGAAACCATGAAACTTCGTATCGTCGCCGCCGCCATCGGCATGGCTGTTTTGTCGAGTGTTGCCAGCGCGCAAGCCAGCATGAAAATCAGCATTTCGGTCGCTCAGAACTCGCACCAAGGCATCGCTATCGACACTTTCGCTAAGGAAGTCGAAACGCGCACCAAAGGTCGCATCAAAGTGCAGCCGTTTTACTCCGGCTCGCTCGGTGGCGAGCGCGAATCGATTGAGGCAGTGCAGCTTGGCACGCAAGAGCTGACGTTCACCTCGACCGGCCCCGTTCCGAATTTCGTGCCCGAGGCTCGCATCCTCGACATCCCGTTTTTGTTCCGTGACAAAGCGCATGCCCGCGCTGTACTCGATGGCCCGATCGGTCAGGAAATGCTCGCCAAATTTGAGCCCAAAGGTTTCAAGGCACTCGCTTGGGGCGAGAACGGCGTTCGACACATGACCAACAGCAAGCGTGCAGTCAATTCGCCCGAAGATCTCAAGGGCTTGAAGATGCGCACCATGGAAAACCCAGTGCACATCGCAGCGTACAAGGGCTTCGGTATCGTGACCACACCAATGGCCTTCCCCGAAGTCTTCACCGCGCTGCAACAAGGCACGGTTGACGGCCAAGAAAACCCGCTCTCGGTCATCATGGCCGCGAAATTCGAGCAAGTGCAAAAACACCTCTCGCTCACCGGCCACGTCTACTCGCCTGCAATCTTCTTGATGAATAAAGCAGCGTTTGACAAGCTCTCCGCAGAAGACAAAGCAAGCTTCATCGAAGCGGCGAAAGTGGCCGTGAAAGCCAACCGTGGCCGCGTAGACGAAGACGACGCCAAGGGCGTGACGGAGCTTCGCGCCAAGGGCATGCAAGTGATCGAAGTCGATAAGTCGAAATTCGTCAATGCGCTCGCGCCCGTCAACGTGGAATTCGAAAAGCAATTTGGAAAAGCTAACTTGGATCGCATTCGTGCTGTGAAGTAAAGCGCTCGTCAGCCCGGCAACCGGGCTCAAACCAAAACCCGCTCTCCTGAAAGGAAGCGGGTTTTTTAATGCCTAGAATCAGCCAGACCATCACTGTGCGGGGTTCGGGCATGAAAGAGACCTTCCTTAAATTTGAGCGCTACATCACGGGCTTTTCGCTCTTGATTGCTTGCTTCATGCTCGCAATCGCAGCCTCGCTGGGACTGTTTCAGATCATCACGCGCTTCGTGCTCGAAACCCCCGCTGAGTGGACCGAAGTGCTCATTCGTTTTTCCCTCATTTGGATGGTGTTCATGGGCATTCCCTACGCGTTTCGCCAAGGCGCGATGGTGAGTGTGGATGTGCTCTATCGTTGGTCAAACGCGACGGTGAAACGCGGCTTGGATTGGATGGTGGCGATTGCAAGTTTGTTGCTGATCGGCGTGATCATTTTTGTGGGCTGGGATTACGCGCTTCGAGGCAAAGTGCAAAGCGTGATCGGCCTTGAAAACGTATCGATGTTTTGGGCGTATTTGGCGATGCCCGTAGGCGGCGTATTTGCGGCGATTGGCATCGTCGGCAACTTGCTTGATCCCAAGCGGCTTGAATTGGAGACAGCACAGTGATTGAGCGCTGTAGGAGCGGCTTGCCGCGAATGTCCCAGCAACTTACCCTCACGGCTCTGACGAATCTACGGCGCCTGTCACAGACCATTCGCGGCAAGCCGCTCCTACAAGAAGAGAAATAGGAAAAACGTTATGTCCATCGTCATGCTCATCACCATGGTTGTGTGCTTCGCGCTTACGATCTCTGTGGCCGTATCGATCGGTCTGGCGGCGATTTTTGGCATTCAGGCATCGAACCTGAACATGCTGATTTCGGTGAAGGAGATGTTTTCCGCGATCAACAAATTCCCGCTCGCTGCGATTCCGTTTTTCATTCTTGCCGGCAACTTAATGGAAACGGGCGGCATCTCGAAGCGCTTGGTGGATTTTGCGAAAAGCTTGGTCGGCGGCGTGCAAGGTGGTTTGCCAATGACCTGCGTGTTGACGTGCATGATCTTTGCAGCGGTGTCGGGTTCGTCGGTGGCCACCACGTTTGCCATCGGCGCGATCTTGATTCCTGCGCTCATCAAACACGGTTATCCAACGCCGTGGGCAGCGGCGCTGCAAGCCACCAGCGCGGAGCTGGGTGTAATCATTCCACCATCGATTCCGATGATTTTGTATGGCGTGTCGGCCGAAGTGTCCATCGGCGAATTGTTCATCGCGGGGTTCGGTCCCGGCTTGCTCATTGGTTTCGGCTTGATGCTCTTTGTATACGTCGTTTGTCGTCGCAAAGGCTGGGGCAAACATGACGGCGAAGGCCGCTTGCCGCTTTCAACTGCGTTTGTTGATTTGGCCGTGATCGCAACGGGCGTAGCGCTCTTGGTGCTCGGCAACAAAGTGATTGGCCCAGCACTGATGAGTTCAGCAGCCTCTGAGGCGCAGCGTGATCGCTACACCGATTTGATTGGCGTGGTCCTGTTCGCGGCGTATTTCATCGGGCTATCGTTGATTCCGAAAGTACGCAAAGCGCTGCATGGCCGCGCGGCCTATGCGCTCATGATGCCCGTCATCATTTTGGGCGGCATTTACGGCGGCGTGTTCACGCCCACTGAAGCGTCAGCCGTCGCGGTTGTGTACGCGCTTTTCGTGGGCATGGTGATTTATGGCGAAATCAAGATTGCTGATTTATCGCCCATCTTTAAGAAATCCGTCGTGTCTTCGTCGGTGATTATGTTCATCATCGCCAATGCGGGATTGTTTGCGTTTCTCATCACGCGCGCTGGCGTGCCCGACGCGATTGGGCAATATTTGAAAGAAGTGCTGCAGTCGCCGATGCTATTTTTGCTCGGCGTGAACGCGGCGCTCTTTGTGATTGGTATGTTTATTGAAACGAGTGCTGCGATCATCGTGCTCGCACCGATCCTCGCGCCGGTCGCAGTTTTCTTTGGTATTGATCCCGTGCATTTTGGAATCATCATGGTGGTGAATCTAGCGCTCGGGATGATTACACCGCCGTTCGGTGTGAATTTATTTGCAGCGTGTACGGTCGCAAAAATTTCACTGGATCGCATCATCACACAGCTAGTGCCGTTTGTTTTGGTGGTGCTTACTTGCTTGATGATCATCACCTACGTACCGCAAATTTCACTGTTTTTGCGGGATATTGTTTACGCGAAGTAGCAAACAGCCATATGTTTGTACGCCAATTTGATACTGGCGTACAAAGACTTTAATTGTTATTTCAAAACATTTTACGAATCGCTTGTAGCCCATATTGAATATGGCGTTTAGCGATAAAGCTATCACGTTTCCGATTCCTTGTTTATGCCTATTCGCATCGCCCTCGTCCACGCGTTAACGCACTCCCTCGCGCCGATCAACAACGCATTGCAGGTGCAGTGGCCCGACGCTGTTCGCATGAATTTGCTCGACGATTCGCTGTCTGCCGATCTGGCCGCAAGTGGCGGAACGCTTGACGCTGCGATGCATCAGCGATTCATCGATTTGGGCGATTACGCGGTGCAAACGGGTGCCGATGCGATCTTGTTCACGTGCTCGGCGTTTGGCAGCTGTATCGAAGCGGTCGCAAAAAAGCACTCCACGATGCCAGTGCTCAAACCTAACGAGGCGATGATTGCCGAGGCAGTTGCAATTGCTCAATCGAGCGGCAAACCCATCGGACTCATCGCATCCTTTGCACCAACGCTCGTATCGATGCCGCCCGAGTTTCCCGCCGCGCATCAACCCGATTGCGAGTTGATTGCCGACGCAATGACCGCCCTCAACGCGGGCGACACAGCAACACACGACGCGCTCGTCGTTGCCGCTGCGAAGCGTTTGCAAGCGCGCGGTGTCGGCATCATTGCGCTGGCGCAGTTCAGCATGGCGCGCGCCGCTGCGGCCGTTACATCTACAACTGGAATCGCGGTGCTCACTACGCCCGATAGCGCGATACGATTGCTGAAACAGCGATTAAATTTTTGACGCAGATTACGCGGATTGCGCTGATTTCCGCAGATTATTGGCTCGTAAATTCGCGTGCTCTAGTGTGTCGAGCTGCGAGCTCAATTTGTCTTGAGATTGCAGCGGCCAAAGCAATCAAAGCGACTGTCCAGCCTCTGATGCTTGACTGTCGCAATGGCTAATCTGCGTTAATCAGCGCAATCTGTGTAATCTGCGTCAAAAAAGTTCTTACCCTGCGAATTCCCGCGTCATTCAACCCTTTCGACTATGAACAAATTTCTTCTCAGCGCACTCGCGGCGATTGCGTGCCTATGCGCCGCTGGCACCGCCGCCGCACAAGCCTGGCCCACCAAACAACCGATCAAACTCATCGCGGTGTTTCCACCCGGCGGCTCAGTGGATCAGGTCGCGCGCATCTTGTCGCAACCGTTGCAAGCGCAGCTTGGGCAAACGGTGATCGTGGAAAACAAAGGCGGCGCTTCGGGATCGATTGGTGCAGCGTTTGTCGCGCAGTCGCCCGCCGATGGTTACACCTTCGCGGTGGTGTTTGATTCGCATGCGGTCAATCCTGCGTTGATCCCCAATCTACCGTACGACACGAAAAAGGACCTCGCCGCGATTTCATTAATCGGCACGGCCGCGATGACGCTCGCCACACCTGCCGCGTCTGAATTCAAGGCGTTTGGCGATGTTGTGGCCGCCCTCAAAGCCGACAAAGGCGTGAGCTACGGCACGATTGGCAACGGCAGCTTGGCGCACTTGGCGATGACGCTCTTAGGCAAAGGCAACAACCTGAATTGGCAACACGTCCCTTACAAGGGCGGTGGCCCAATGATGCAAGATGCCGTGGGCGGCCATGTACCCTTGGTGATCGGCTCGGTCTTTGTGGTGAAGCCACACATCGACAGTGGCCGCGTGCGCCCGCTCGCAGTCACCACCAGCAAGCGTAGTCCAGAGCTCCCAAACGTGCCCACACTCGCCGAGTTGGGCTACGGACAATTCGACGCGCCCGCGTGGTGGGCCGTCCTCGCCCCCGCCAAAACGCCGCCCGAAATCATCGCCCGCATGAACGCCGAAATCAACAAAGCGATCCAGTCACCCGACGTCGCCAAAAAGCTGCAAGCCCAAGGCATCAACGTGATCGGCGGCACACCGGAAATCGCTCGCGTGTTCATCGAAAAGCAAGTGGATATTTGGGGCAAGGTGGTGAAGGATTATGGGATTAAGGCGGATTGATTCGCTTTTTCGCCACAGATTTCACAGATTACTCAGATTTAATTTGACGCTTGCTCTGAGATCGGTTTTTCAGCAATGCGGTGTCGCAATCTCTCTGGCGCGATCCCAACTATCGGCGAACCCCGCCCGTGTGTGCACAACAACTCATCTGTGAAATCTGTGAAATCGGTGGCAAAAACCCTCCCCTGCTGAAAGCACCGAACCTATGACAACTAAACCCATCATCGTCGTCCTCGACGATTTCGAAAACGTAGCGCGGCGCTACGCCGATTGGTCGGCGATTGAATCACGCGCAGACGTTCGCATCTTTCGCGAGCCACTGCGCGGCGCAGCGCTGATCGATGCGTTGAGACCCGCGAGCGCAGTTTGCTTGATGCGCGACCGCACGCCGATCAATAGCGAATTGGTCGCAGCGCTACCTAACTTGCAGCTCGTCACGTTCACCGGCACACGTAACAACACGCTTGACGCCAAGGCGCTCGCCGCGCGAAACATCCCAGTGCTGCACAGCGGCTGGGGACCCAACAAAGATGCCACGACCGAGATGACCTGGGCGCTGATTTTGGCCGCGCAAAAACGCATCGTCGCCCATGACCAAAGTCTTCGTGCCGGGCAATGGCGTCCGCAATCCGAATTGCTCCCGGTGCTGCACGGCCAAAGAATTGGTGTAGTTGGTTTGGGTGAAATCGGTGGGCGCGTTGCGGCCATCGCGAAAGCGTTTGGCATGGACGTAGTGACCTGGTCGCCGAACATGACGGCTGAGCGCGCTGCTGCGAAAGGCGCAACCGCAGTGTCGTTCGAAACACTGCTCGCCACGTCGCACATCATCACCGCGCATTTGGTTGTGTCGGATGCGACACGCGGCCTCTTCGGCGCAGCGCAATTTGCCGCCATGCGAAACGATGCCGTCTTCGTCAACACGTCTCGCTCAACCCTCGTGCAAGAGAGCGCATTGATCGAAGCGCTCAAGCAAAAGAAGCCCGCCATCGCCGCACTTGATGTGTTTGATCAGGAGCCGCTACCTGCATCGCATCCGCTCTGTGCACTGCCTAATGTCGTGTTAACGCCGCACTTGGGCTTCGTTTGCGAGCCTGTGTTTAAGCGGTTCTATGCGGACACCGTGGAGGGTTTGACGGCTTGGTTGGATGGGTGCGAGTTGCCCCGACTCTTCGTGTAAGTCCCCCTCCCCCCTGGAGGGGGAGGGGTTAGGGGAGAGGGGGAAGTTCGCTGTGGGTGCAACGTTGACGCTCCCAATCAACATCCCCCTCTCCCTAACCCTCTCCCTCCGGGGGAGAGGGAATCAATTGCTCAGCCCCGCACCCGCTCCCAACTCAACCCAAACCGCACCAAAAATTTGCGCAACCGATCTGCATCGTTGACTACGCTGCGCTCAGTGCGAGAGACGTTAAACAATCGCCGCCCCGCTTCTGAGAGCGCATTGCATTCGCGACAGACCCGAATCACGGCTTGCAACTGCAATTGATCAAATTCATCAATCTGCGCGACTGAATCCGCACCGAGCAGCGCTTCCAAATCAACCGCAGCACCGCCGCCGCTGTCATCAACTCGCCGCCACAGCCAACGCAGTCGCGCGATCTCTGCGTCAACGAGTGATTCACCAATGCGCCCGCTCTCAGCGAGCGTCGCTAAGCGGGTCACGCTCGCCGCCAAATCACGAAAATTGCCGTGCCATACGGCCTCGGCGCTTTGCGAAAACTTCAAGTAACGCCGCTTCGCCTCGGCATTGAATCGAACGCCCTGCCCCACATCGCGCGCGCTGATTTCTAACAGGTAATCGACGTTGGGTTCGATGTCTTCGGGGCGTGCAGCGAGCCCCGGTAGGTCATAGCTCCACAGATTGATTCGCGCAAACAAGTCTTCCCGAAACGCGCCCTCAGCAACGGCTTGCCGCAAGTCCGCGTTGGTGCCCGCGATCAACTGAAATTGACTGTTAACTGGTTTGTCTGCGCCCACCGGCAAAAAACGCTTTTCTTCGATGGCAGTAAGCAGCATCGCTTGCTCATCCGCTCCCAATTCGCCAATTTCATCGAGGAACAGCACACCATTGTCAGCGCTGCGAAGCAAGCCCGCGCGATCAGTCATCGCGCCAGTGAACGAGCCCTTGCGATGCCCAAAGAGCGTGGACGCCGCACCATCGCCCCGAAGCGTGGCGCAGTTCACTTCAACGAATTCACCGCTCACCAAGTTGCGTGACCTTTTGAGCTCGAACATGCGCCGCGCAAGGAAACTCTTTCCCGCGCCGGTCGGGCCCGAGAGCAAAATCGGCGCTTTCGAGCGCACGGCCACTCGCTCGATCTCTTCGATCAGCGCGTTGAATTTTTTGTTTCGCGTGGCAATCCCGCTCTTCAAAAAGCTCACCGCATCGCGCTGCTCGGCAGCGAATCGCGAAGCAATCGCATCGTATTTGGCCAGATCCAAATCGATCAGCGAATAGGTGCCGGGATTGCTTTGCGCTTGCTTCTTCGGCGGCGCGGTTTGCACCAACACGCCGGGAATGAAGCGAGCCTCCACCATCAAGAACATGCAAATCTGCGCCACATGCGTACCCGTGGTGATGTGCGCCCAGTAGTCCTCTTTGTCGGGCTTGAATCGATAGGTGCGCGACCAATCGTAGAGCGCCGCATACACCTCGCCAAAGTCCCACGGGTCAGTGAGCGGAAATGGGGCGAGCTCAACCACCGTTGATGGCGACGTGCTCGCAATGTCGGCCTTAACCCGCTCTGCCAATTGCAACTGCGATGGCGGGTACAAAAGCTCCAGCCGAGCCACTGCCAAATCTTCGTGCTGCGTGAGCGCCACCGTCGGCCGCCACTTTTCCCAGCGCCCCGCGCCGCCACCTGCGTCGAGCTGGGTGCCGAGGAAGGTGATGATGACGGTGGGTTTAGTAGGCATAGTCTTTCCGTTAAGCAGCGGCAGGACTCCCTTCTCCCGCAGGCGGGAGAAGGGTTGGGGATGAGGGTGTGGCGGAAGTCTTCACCAAGGTTCTGGCATCACTCGCCGCGCCTAACAATTCGCGCCTCCGCTGGGGCTGAGCTGGTCGAGGCCTTGGTTAAATGCCACCAACCCTTCGACAAACTCAGGGCGAACGGTGTTGCAAATAGTTCGCTCAGGTGTTCGGTAAACGAGCATTGCACAATGCGCCAGATAGATAGTTTACTAGCTTCAATTCTATAGAGTGCGAGTCTACGAGAACACTAACTACAGGTCACTCCTCCGACAAATGACATAAACCCCTGCAAATTCAAAAACTTACAAAATCTCCTAAAGCAGCTACCACGCTCTGGCACGGTCCCTGCGATAGAAGACACGCAACATGAGTTGCAAACGGGGGTGGCGCATTGGCGTCACCCCATCCAACGACCAGTAACAAAAAAATGAACTCCAGATTTCTATCCGATCACCCAGTCTCTGGAGCGATGCATCAGTCCATCGCGAGCGAGCTCGGCGCAATTGAGCAGAACCACAACGTAAAAGTGCTGTTCGCATCCGAATCGGGTTCGCGAGCTTGGGGATTTGCGTCGCCGGACAGTGACTACGATGTACGTTTTGTGTACGTCAATAGCGCCGACTGGTATCTCACGGTGTATCCCCAGCGGGATGTCATCGAGGTACCCATCAGCGGTGAGCTCGACATCAATGGCTGGGATCTGCGTAAGGCTCTAGGTCTCTTGCACAGTTCGAACCCAACGTTGTTGGAATGGCTGCAGTCTCCGATTCAGTATTTGAAAACGGAGTCGGTCGACGAATTGACGATGCTCGCAAAAAAGTTCTTTTCCCCCGTGCGTGGCTACCACCACTATTTCTCCATGGCAAAAAAGAACTTTCGCGGATACCTGCAGGGTGACGTTGTGCGCTTCAAGAAGTACTTCTATGTGCTTAGACCGCTGCTCGCAGCTCAGTGGGTTCGTGAAGGGCGTGGCGTACCACCGATGCGCTTCGCCAAACTGGCTGAGTCGCTTATTCCCGAAGGCTTTTTGGCGGACGAAATTAACGAGCTATTGAAAATCAAGATGCGCTCTGGTGAGGGCGCTTCTAGCGCACGCTGGCCACGTATCCACGACTACATCACCGAAACCTTGCAGGCTAACGAAAACGCCATGCTTCCATCGCTGCGAAGCGATTCGGCACAACTCGACGACTTCTTTCGAAGGACGGTTCGATCGCGCGGCGAGCAAAGCTGAGACAAACAACACAGAGAACAGAAAATGAACACCTACAACACCGAACAATTCGAAAACGGCGTCCCGATCAAAATGTGGACGAAGGGCGTGCCTGTTGAAGACGACGCCAAAAAGCAATTGGCTAACGCGTCGCGCCTGCCCATCGTGTTTAAGCACATCGCGGCGATGCCCGACGTGCACTTGGGGATTGGGGCGACCGTTGGGAGCGTGATTCCTACGATCAAAGCGATCATTCCGGCGGCCGTTGGCGTGGATATTGGCTGCGGAATGATTGCTTGCAAAACAACGCTTCGGGCGAGCGATTTGCCGGATAACTTGGCGCCGCTTCGTGATGCCATCGAAAAGGCTGTGCCGCATGGCCGCACGATGCAGCGCGGGGCACGTGACAAGGGTTCGTGGGAGACGCCGCCCGCTGAGAGCGATGCGGCGTGGCAAACGCTCGCCGATGAATTTGATGTGATCACATCCATCGAGCCGCGTCTGAAAAACACCAACAACCGAAAGCACTTGGGTACGCTTGGTACGGGGAATCACTTCATCGAAGTGTGCCTTGATACCGAAGGTGCAGTGTGGTTAATGCTGCATTCCGGTTCGCGTGGCGTGGGTAACGCCATCGGTACGCTCTACATCGAGCGCGCTCGCGAAGAGGCGACCAAGAACAACATGAATTTGCCCGACAAAGATTTGGCGTATTTCGAAGAAGGCTCGAAGTATTTCGGCGACTATGTGCGCGGTGTGAGCTGG
>JAAFHR010000040.1 GCA_013298455.1 Betaproteobacteria bacterium
CTTGCCGCTCTCCACAGAAAAGGTGAGTAGCACCCCCGGCGTTAAACCCAATTGATCACGAATGGCTTTCGGGATCACAACTTGTCCGCGTTCGGCGAGGGTGGCTTCCAACGACGACTCCGAAATATGATTGATTAGGTATGAATTGTAAAGTATGAAACCGCGGCTGCGGCGTCGACCCGTGAGCGCCATCTCTACGATGCATATTGCGGGGAAGTCGTGCTTCCCCGGCTGCGAAACGCTAGCCTGGGGGCGGGGCGGGCTTGTCAGATCGACTTCTGCCTGCCAATTGAGTGCTTGGAGTGACCGAGCTGGACCGCAGTGCTCATCGCGACGGAGCGCAGAACGCTACACCCTCCCCATCCCATCCCAGCGCGACCATAGTGTCGTAGACATTTCGTGCCGCGCTGAAACGGTGATTGGGGTCGTCGGGAAATCGATTTTGAGCCCTAAAAGCGCGGTAGATGGGTTGGGTACCTGTGGCGCACTGTCCGCTGGCTGACGGCAACAGGGCGTAGCCGTCCGCGCCTTCATTAACGGGTTTTGCGGGGAGCGCGGTATTAGCTGGATTGAGCGCGTTGAGCGCGATTCGTTCAGAATCGATGAGAGTGTAAAAGTGAGATCCGCGTGTGGCACTTTTAGCAACACGGTCAAAGTAGTACCGTGTGATCGGAAGTCGATCGGCACCGTCTGTTTTGAAGACCAGAAACGCCAGTCCGGTTCTAGCCCACTGCGCGGCTGTATCGAGCAGTTTTTGCTCGCTTTCTTTGGCGGTGACAAAGTAGTAGTCAAGCGGCGCGAAGTGATACTCCACCATCAGCTTCGTACTAAGCGGAGTTGCCCCGAGCATTCGGTAGCCAACCAGGGCTTGGCTCGATACACCGCCCGCCCCGGTGCTCGCCCAGCGTCCGAACAAGACAACCGCTCCTGACTCCGCACTTGTGGCGACGTCAGGCACGAACGGTCCGCTGATTGTTCCTCGGTAGCTCGTGTCGACGCTTCCGTTAGGGGAAACACGGCTCAACGCTTGGTAATCAAACCCAGAGCTTGCGGGGTCGTTTTTGCAAGCGGAGCGGACAACAGCACCCCCATTGGCATCGGCCATCGCCAGTGGCTGCGGTGAGCACTTCTCGGTCGATGGGAGAACGGTGTACCCGGCGTTCCCGTAGGAAAGGTCGACTTTTCCTTCGGCGTCGAACTGTGCCATACAGTGCGCGAGACTTTTCGTCGCGATACTCGCACATGTGAAGCTGAGCGTTGGCATTTCGCGCGTGTGTTCGATCGCAGACAGCGCGACTCCTGTCAACACAGATTCGTAACCCACGGGGTAGGGAAGGCGTTGAATGGCGCCTGTCGGTCCGGCGTTTAACGGCTGCCCCGTCGCGCTTAATCTAACGAGGCAGGGGAAATACTCTGGCACCACGTAGGCGGCCACGGAGTGCTTGTAGCCACATTTGCCGATGCTCAGGATATCTCCGTTTCCCGCTACTTTAACGTGAGCCACGTCTAGCGATAGGACGGTGCTGTCGCTCACGCGGATGATCGAACCGCCGGCGACCCTCAAGTCGACCGCCCCTGATCGCTGCAATACGGTTACGCACCAACCCCGGTTCGGGCTCGCGCCACAGACGCCAGCCACAATGATCTGGCCGTCGGCAGTCGTTGCAAAGCGGACGCTTGACCAGCGCGCACCTGCATCGAGAGTCACACGTCCATTGCTGCCGAAGGTCGGATCGGCGGCGCCTGCTGCCGTGTATCTATCGATGCAGAGACTGTTGCACGCCGTCGCAAGCAATAGGCTGCTGTCCGTGAGTGCCTTGAGCGTGATCGGTGCGCCACCGACGACTGTCACGACTCCGCCGACGCCAAAGGTGGCGTCAGGCTGGCCACGTCTGTCGAGTCGGTTGAGGCATGCACCGCCTAGGCATGGCGTGGCGAGGATCAGAGCGCCCAGCCGTGGGTCGTATGTTGCGTCGGCTATTGCGGCCGTTGCGGTGGCGCCTGAGCGAGAAACCAGCAATGAGGCGCGTCCCCAGTCCCCCCAATTGATGTCCACCGTCCCGGCCATCGGCTCGGTCTGCGCGTCGTATCGCTGCATGCTCAGAGCGTTGGTGGCAAAGGCGTTTTGACTGGAGCCAATCACAATGACCGAGCCGCTCCCGGACTTCAGCAGCTGTACGCTGCCGGAGATACCTACCAGCGGAGACTGTGGCGACCAACGCAGTGTCGATGGATCAAACACCGCGACATCGGGGCGAGGTGATGTGAAGTCGCGCCTTCCGAGGCCGGCAAAATCGCCTTCGCCAAAACCACCGATGGCGAGCACCGCGCCACTATCAAGACGCTGTAAGGCTCGGCCGCGACCAGCTGGCTCAGTCGTCGTCAGTATTGTCCAACGTGACGTCGTGGGGTCGAAAATCTCGGTGGGGGCTGCGTCTAGTTGCGGGCCTCTTTGGGTGTAGCCGCCCACTGCGATCACTCTACCGTCGTTCAGCGTTTCCGTCGAATGGCTATGGCGAGGCACATTAAGCGGCGGCGCTTGTCTCCAAGACATCGTTGCCGGAGAAAAAAGTGCTGCGTCGGCGGATGAGTTGCCGGACGTGGACAATCCGCCGCTCACAAGTACCTCGCCTGACGCAAGCACAGCCGTCGCTACCTGAAAGGGAGCTGAGATTGATCCTGAGGCGCTCCATTGGCCTGTGCGTTCGTCAAACACTTGAGTTTCGGTGGGTTGAGGGCCATACGGGCCGATTCCGCCCAGCACCAAAACTCTCCCATCGCGCAGCGATACGGCTCGGTGATCTGCCCGCGCTGTGTTGATCGGCTGCGCTGCTTGCCAACGCTCAGTCAGCGGATCGAAGAGTTCTGCTTGCCGAGTGAACGCATCGGAGCCGGCGACAGAACCCCCGATAATCAGAATTTTGCCGCTTGGGAGGCGCGTCGCGGTGTGGCCCGAGCGAGGAATCAGTGAATCTGATGATTTGCGCCAGCTGTTTGTGGACGGGTTGTATAGGTAGGACGCAGACGACGGGCGACCGGAGAGGCCGTCGTACCCTCCCGAAAGGAGAATTCGGCCGTCTGACAACTCGGCTGCCACCGAATTGGTAAGGGTGCTTGGTGGCGGCGCTAGAGAAACCCAGCTTTGAGCGCCAGCGCAGGGTACTAGTATGACAGCCCACACCAACGCACATAAGAACGCTTTGCAATTCGTTGGTTTATACAAACTTGACTCCTCGGGCGCTTGTGGGCGCATTCAACGCTTGCTCGCCGTCGACAGACGCCCGTACCCAGCCCTCCATGAGCACCCGCGCGCTGCGGCTCATCACGGCTTTTTTGACTTGCCATTCACCATCCACAAGTGCTGCCTCAGCCCCGACCAGCGTCGCGCCCGACGGGTGGCCAAAGCGCGCTTCTTTACGTGCGCCGCCGCCTGCTGCGGCGTTGACTAAGGTGCCGGGAATGCAGGCAGTGACGGCGATAGCGACGGATGCTGTACCCATCATCGCGTGATGCAACTTGCCCATGGAAAGGGCGCGAACGCAGAGATCGATGTCGGACGCGTTCACGGGTTTGCCGCTGGATGCGATGTAGGTGGAGGCGGGGGCGACGAAGGCGATTTTTGGGGTGTGTTGGCGTTTTTGCGCTTCATCCGCATGTTTGATGAGCCCCATTTTGAGCGCGCCCGCGGCGCGGATTTTTTCAAACATTGCGAGCTTGGTGGGATCGCTGTTGATCGCGTCTTGCAGCTCGGTGCCGGTGCAGCCGACCTCTAGCGCGTTAACAAAGATCGTGGGAATGCCCGCCGTGGTCATGGTGGCTTTGAGCGTGCCAACGCCGGGCACGTCTAGCTCGTCGATCAAGTTGCCGGTGGGGAATAGCGCACCACCGCCATCGGGATCTTCGGCGGCGGGATCCATGAATTCGAGCTGCACTTCGGCGGCGGGGAAGGTGACGCCGTCCATTTCGAAGTCGCCCAGCTCTTGCACTTCGCCGTTCACAATCGGCACGTGGGCGATGATGGTTTTGCTGATGTTGGCTTGCCAGATGCGAATTGTCATCTTGCCGTTGTGTGGAATTCGGGCTTTGTCGATCAGTCCGTTGGCGATGGCAAACGGGCCCACAGCCGTCGTTAAATTGCCGCAGTTGCCGCTCCAATCCACAAACGGTTTGTCGATAGAAATTTGTCCGAAAAGGTAATCGACATCGTGATCAGCGCGGGTGCTTTTTGACAGGATCACGCACTTGCTGGTTGAGGAGGTAGCGCCGCCCATGCCGTCGATCTGCTTGCCATACGGATCGGGCGAGCCGATGATGCGGAGCAACATGGCATCGAGCGCTGACCCCGGCGTGCGGGCGTTTGTGGGCAGGTCTTCGAACTTGATGAAGACGCCTTTGGAGGTGCCGCCTCGCATGTAGATGGCGGGGAGTTTTAGGGTTTGCATAGCTATTGGGTGGCTAAGGTGTGGGCGCGTTGGATCGTTTGTGCAAATTCGTGCAATCGTCTGTCAAAGCTCAACAATTTGACCGTGCCATTCAGAACGACGGAGGCGATCAGCTGCACATCGTTGTAACCGATGCCTCTGCCGAACGCGCGATGCGCTTCGATGAAATCAAGCGTGAAGCGATGGCCAGCGTCCACGATCGTCGGGAGTTTTCGGAGCTGCTCTATCGTGTTTGCTCGGTCGGGCAGGTTGCCCATGGCCAGCTCGCCGAGCACGATGGGGTGCATGACGACCGATTCTTGTTGGATGAGTATCGTGATTCTCGGATCCGTGCCTCGGTAGTGCGCGATCCACGCTGAGGTGTCGAGCAAGACGCTTGGAGGGACGGCTTTCACTTGGCAATTCGGTACGCAAGCCCGTTTTCGTCAAGCGCAAAGCCGGGAATCATGAAATCGGGTTGCGCGCCGGCAAGGGCTGCGAGACGCCGCGCCGCTTCCTTTTCGATGATTTGCTGCAATCCCAAATGAATCAAAGCCGAGCGATCTTTGATACCGCTGTATTCCATCGCTGTTTTAACGGTTTCGTCGTCTAAGTTGATAGTGGTTCGCATTTGAAGCTCCTAATTTCACGTCGCATCAATTATCGCATCAAAAGATGCTATTTTTGATGCGATGCCTGCAAAAAATCCTTCGCAAACCGCTGCAACACACCACCAGCTTCATACACCGAAATCTCTTCGGCGGTGTCGAGGCGGCAGGTCACGGGCGCTTCCACGCGTTCGCCGTTTTTGCGATGCACGATCAGGGTCAAAGTTGCACGTGGCGTGCGCTCGCCGATGACGTCGAACGTTTCGCTGCCGTCGAGTGCGAGTGTTTTGCGGTTGACGCCTGCTTTGAATTCGAGTGGCAACACACCCATGCCAACCAGATTCGTGCGATGAATGCGTTCAAAGCCCTCAGCCACTATCACTTCAACCCCCGCGAGCCTCACGCCTTTGGCCGCCCAGTCGCGGCTGGAGCCTTGGCCGTAATCCGCGCCCGCAATGATGATGAGCGGTTGCTTTCGATTCAAGTAGGTTTCAATGGCTTCCCACATGCGGGTGACTTGGCCCTCGGGCTCGATCCTAGCGAGTGAGCCCTTTTTGACCGCGCCGCCCACCACTGCCATTTCGTTCATCAACGTCGGATTGGCGAAGGTGGCGCGAAGGGCCGTGAGATGGTCGCCGCGATGGGTGGCGTAGGAGTTGAAATCCTCTTCGGGCAAACCCATTTTCGCGAGGTATTCACCAGCGGCGCTGTCTGCCATGATGGCGTTGGAGGGTGACAGATGATCGGTGGTGATGTTGTCGCCCAAGAGTGCCAACGGGCGCATGCCCTTCATCGTGCGCTCACCAGCGAGCGCCCCTTCCCAATAGGGCGGCCGGCGAATGTAGGTGCTCATTTCACGCCAGTCGTAGAGCGGTTTCACGCGCTCGCCGGTGTCTGCGGTGATGGCAAACATCGGCTCGTACACCTTTCGAAATTGCTCGGGTTTCACGCTGGCTTTCACCACGGCATCGATCTCATCATCGCTCGGCCACAGGTCTTTCAACGTGATTGGGTTGCCGTCTTTATCGATGCCCAGAGCGTCTTTTTCAATGTCGAAACGAATCGTTCCGGCGATGGCGTAGGCCACCACGAGCGGCGGCGATGCGAGGAAGGCTTGCTTGGCGTAGGGATGAATTCGACCATCGAAATTGCGGTTTCCGGAGAGCACGGCAGTGGCATACAAATCGCGATCAATAATCTCTTTTTGAATCGCCGGATCGAGCGCGCCAGACATGCCGTTGCAAGTGGTGCAAGCGAAGGCAACGATACCGAAACCGAGCTGTTCGAGCTCAGTCAGCAAGCCCGCTTCTTTCAAATACAGCTCAACGGTTTTTGAACCCGGCGCGAGGGATGATTTCACCCAAGGTTTGCGGGTGAGGCCGAGCTTGTTGGCGTTGCGGGCTAGGAGCGCTGCAGCGATGACGTTTCGGGGGTTTGATGTGTTGGTGCAGGAGGTGATCGCTGCGATGATGACTGCGCCGTCGGGCATGGTCCCTGTAGGCGAAGACCTGGCGTCGCTCATCGTCGCATTGCTCTCCGCCAACGAGGCGCGGCCAGGTCCGCGCCTACTTTCGGCGATGCCCTTCGCGGCCAAGTCAGCCGTCGCCACCCGCGCATGCGGATTCGACGGCCCCGCCATATTGCGAACGACCGTCGACAAATCAAACGACAACACACGTTCGTATTCAGCAGTCTTCAACGCATCCGCCCACAACCCTGTGTGCTTGGCGTAAATCTCCACGAGCTTCACCTGCGCATCTTCGCGTCCGGTCAGTTTCAGGTAATCAATCGTTTGCTGATCGATGAAAAACATCGCAGCGGTTGCGCCGTATTCCGGCGCCATGTTCGAGATCGTCGCGCGATCACCGAGGGTGAGCGCTGATGCGCCTTCGCCGTAAAACTCTAGATATGCGCCGACGACTTTTTGCTTACGCAGAAACTCGGTGAGCGCGAGCACAACGTCCGTTGCCGTGATGCCAGCTTGCGGTTTGCCGGAAAGCTCAACACCAACAATGTCCGGCAAACGCATCCAAGACGCGCGGCCAAGCATCACGTTTTCGGCCTCAAGCCCGCCCACACCAATCGCGATTACGCCGAGCGCATCGACATGCGGCGTATGGCTATCGGTGCCCACGCAGGTGTCGGGATACGCCACGCCGTCCTGCACGCCGATTACCGGCGACATGCGCTCCAAATTGATTTGGTGCATGATGCCGTTGCCGGGCGGAATCACATCGACATTTTTGAACGCTCGCTTTGTCCAATCGATGAAATGAAAGCGATCTTCGTTGCGGCGATCTTCAATAGCGCGGTTCTTCGCAAAGGCATTCGGATCGAATCCACCGCACTCAACGGCGAGCGAATGATCCACGATCAACTGCACCGGAACGACGGGATTGACCTTCGCCGGATCGCCGCCTTGATCGGCAATCGCGTCGCGCAAACCCGCCAGATCGACGAGCGCCGTTTGACCCAAGATGTCATGGCACACCACCCGGGCGGGAAACCAAGGAAAATCGAGGTCTCGTCTGCGCTCGATCAACTGCTTCAGGTAGTCGTTGAGCTTCGCCGGGTCGGCTTTGCGCAGCAAGTTTTCTGCATGAACGCGAGCGGTGTAGGGCAGCTTTTCATACGCACCGGGTGCGATGGCGTTGACTGCGGCGCGGGCGTCGAAGTGGTGGAGGGAGGTGTTAGGGAGGGGGGATTTGAATTGGGTGTTCATCATCGCATTGGCTGTGTTGTTCCCTCTCCCGCGGGCGGGAGAGGGCTAGGGTGAGGGTGCTCGTTGAATGAAGAGTAGTGTCGGCACTGAAGCTCAATCGACCACACCCTCACCCCTAACCCCTCTCCCGCCTGCGGGCGAGGGGAATCAGAACTACTTCCGATCCTTCAACGCCACAAACGTCTGATCCTCTGGCCCAACATAATTTGCACTCGGCCGAATAATCTTCCCATCAATGCGCTGCTCGATCACATGCGCACTCCAGCCGCTCGTGCGGGCAATCACGAAGAGCGGTGTGAACATCGCCGTGGGCACGCCCATCATGTGATAGCTCACCGCGCTAAACCAATCAAGATTCGGGAACATTTTTTTGATGTCCCACATCACCGTTTCCAAGCGCTCGGCGATGTTGTACATCTTCATGTCGTTGGCCTCGCCCGAGAGATTTTTCGCGACCCGTTTGATCACCACATTGCGTGGATCAGACACGGTGTACACCGGATGCCCAAAGCCGATCACGACTTGCTTGGCTTCCACGCGGGCTTTGATGTCGGCCTCGGCTTCGTCGGGCGTTTCGTAGCGCTTTTGCACTTCGAACGCGACTTCGTTTGCGCCGCCGTGCTTCGGGCCTCGGAGTGCGCCGATGCCGCCGCAAATGGCGCTGTACATGTCCGATCCCGTGCCTGCGACCACGCGGCAGGTAAACGTCGACGCGTTGAACTCATGCTCGGCGTAGAGGATGAGCGACGTGTGCATCGCCTTGACCCTGCTTTGCGGCGGGCGCTTGCCGTGCAGCAAATGCAGGAAATGACCGCCGATGGAATCCTCGTCGGATTCGATCTCAATGCGCTTGCCATTGTGGCTGAAGTGATACCAGTACAGCATCGCGGGGCCGAGTGATGCCATCAGCTTGTCAGCAATATCCTTCGCGCCCGGATGATTGTGGTCATCCTTCTCGGGCGACACGCAACCCATCACCGAAACCGCTGTCCGCATCACATCCATCGGATGCGCCGACGGTGGCAATTGCTCCAACGCCACGCGCACCGCAGCGGGCACGCCCCGAAGCGACTTCAATTTCGTTTTGTAACCCGCCAGCTCGGCGACCGACGGCAATTTGCCGTGCACGAGCAGATAAGCAATCTCCTCAAATTCGCACACGTCAGCAATGTCCAAAATGTCATAGCCACGATAGGCAAGATCATTGCCCGTGCGCCCGACGGTGCAGAGCGCGGTGTTGCCCGCGGCGGTGCCGCTTAGGGCTACGGATTTTTTGGGTTTGAAGGGGGTTGTCGTTGCTGCGTCACTCATTGTGCTCTCCTATTTCGTCATTCCCGCGTAGGCGGGAATCCATGTTCGTTTAACAAAATTCTTCGAATTCACTGATCTGTTCATCCACCATGGATTCCCGCCTACGCGGGAATGACGGCGTTCTTGAAGCGGGTTGGGCAGTACGCTGCACACCGGCCGTTTTGACGCGTTCAGGCCTTCATTCGAATACAGGCCGATTGCTCTTGATCTTGCATATCGGGTCAGCTGCAGACTTCCCTTTAGCGGCGGCTACGATGCTCAGGCGACCGATTTCAGTTGTGGCAAGGCTCAGCCTAAAAGTGCAGCGCTCGAACGAATGACTTGCGAAAAGCACAAGCTTTCCGCTACGAGTATTCGGCGTGGGTACATGGACTATGTAGCTGCCCTTTAAGACGTCGATCTCGCGGGTTGCTACAAGTTTTGGCGAAAGCCCCATCTCTCCCTCGTATTCAACCCACTGAACCCATGCTCGGGATCGCGGATGCTCGACGCCCGCACTGCTGTGCACGTAGCGTACGACGCCAACACGATCACCGTCGGCCCAGTCGCCAAAAATCACTACGTGAGCAACTTCGGGGACGGACGGCGTATCCATTTTTGTAGCAGCAGCCGAAACGTTTGGAGGCGCAAGAACGCTGAGGCACAACATTGCGCCGATGGTGGGAGTAAGCCCCGTCCCACATAAAGTTTTCAACATACGAGCGACTGCCTCCTCAACCCCTTGGTGGGCACGGAGTGCCCACCCTACCAGTTGACTCACGCGGCCTCCCGCTCTGCCTCTTGTAGCAATTTCTCATCCACGCCTTTGCGTCGCAGGGCCTCCATCACGCGCGCGTGCTTGCTGAAGACGAATTCGGCTTCGTCGACACGTAGTCCGTCGCTGATGTAGGTTTTGAGCAGTGCTTGATAGCCCGAAAAACCCTTTTGCGGCGCGATGGTTTTCATGCTTTCCACGATGTCTACGGGTATCCGCAGTGTGATCGTAGTCATGGGGCGGTCGGTGCGAAGTCGCGTTTTCAGTAGTTCAGAGATCGCCATACTGTTTCCTTTCGTGAGCCGTTGCCTGTCGTGCGGAAATGAGTCGGATGTGACTGCCTTCAAATTCGATATGCACCACGTAGAGCATCCTGTGCATTCGATCTTTAGCAATCAGCGCTTTGCGATTTTCGCCGTCCGTTGAAGCATCCACGATTGCGAACCACGGGTCGAGAAACGCCCATGCCGCTTGCTCGAAAGTTACGCCGTGCTTGACGAAGTTCGATTCGGCTTTGGTGAGATCCCAACGAAACGTTTCGCCCTCAACATCGAACTCAAAATCCATGGCAATTATTCCAGAATGTATTTAATTTGTAAATACAAAACATGCGCTACTTCTTCGCCGCAAACAACTGATCCAAATGCGACTCAAACGCGTGATACCCAATCCGGTCGTAGAGTTCGTCGCGGGTTTGCATGGTGTCGACTACGTTTTTTTGGTGACCGTCTCGGCGGATGGCTTGGTAGACGTTTTCGGCCGCTCTGTTCATCGCGCGGAAGGCTGAAAGGGGGTAGAGGACGATGCCGCAGCCTGCGCTCTTTAGCTCTTCCACGGTGAAGAGCGGGGTTTTGCCGAATTCGGTGATGTTGGCTAAGACCGGCACCTTGACTGCATCGACGAATCTTCGGTAGGTTGGCAGGTCGTAGGCGGCCTCGGCGAAGATGCCATCGGCACCCGCCTCAACGCATTTCACGGCGCGCTCAATCGCGGCGTCCACGCCGTGCACTTGGATCGCGTCGGTACGGGCGATCAGGAAAAAATTCGGGTCGGTTTTGGCGTCAGCGGCGGCCTTGACGCGGTCCACCATTTCCTCGGTGGTGACGATTTCTTTGCCGGGGCGATGGCCGCAGCGTTTGGCGCCGACCTGGTCTTCGATGTGGCAGGCCGCCGCGCCAAATTTGATGAGCGATTTGACCGTGCGCGCGATGTTGAAAGCGCTCGGGCCGAAGCCGGTGTCGATATCGACCATCAGCGGCGTGTCGCACACATCGGTGATGCGGCGGATGTCGGTGAGCACGTCATCGAGATTGTTGATGCCTAAATCGGGAAGGCCCAACGAGCCCGCCGCGACACCGCCACCGGAGAGATAAATCGCCTTGAACCCCGCTCGTTTGGCCAGCAAAGCATGGTTGGCGTTGATCGTGCCGATGACTTGCAGCGGCGATTCTGAAGCGAGCGCGGCGCGGAAGTTTGCGCCAGCGGATTGTGGAGCTTGGGTCATCAGCTTATCCTTTGAATGCCAAGCTAATTGAGGGCTTGGTGGAATAAATTAGAAGTTTTGTTAGCTTAACTTTTTTCTTTGAAGCCCTTATTTGACAAGGCGTCAGAGGAAACAGTTCGTCTCGCAATGGTCCCTCTCCCGCAGGCGGGAGAGGGTTAGGGTGAGGGTGTGGTGAGTTGGAGAGCATCGGTTAGTGACGCTCCCCTCACCACACCCTCACCCGCCCTGTCGGGCACCCTCTCCCGCCTGCGGGAGAGGGGCTTCGAATGCGGGGTTAGGTTGGAAAAACGACGAAACCCATCCCCACTCTAATCCTCCCCCCTTCGACAAGCGCAGGACATGCTTGAAGGGCAGGGGACGTTGCTCTCACCGTGCAGAGAAAAGAAACGACAAGCGCAGCGAGGCAGGCAAAGCTTTGCGTCCTAGCGACCGCAGGGAGCGTCGTCCTAGCGCGAAGCGCGTCGTCATCTCGTCCTTTGCGAGGCGTTAGCCGAGCAAATGGGCGATGGCGTCGCGCTCGTCGGTCAACTCTTTGAGCGTCTTATCCATCCGTGCACGGCTCGCCTCATCAATGGCCAAGCCCGTTACGCGGGTGTATTCGCCGCCTGAGCAAGTCACGGCCACGCCGTATTGAATGCCCTCAGGAATGCCGTAGCTACCGTCAGAGGGTACGCCCATGGTGACCCATTCGCCGTTGGTGCCGAGCGCCCAATCGCGCATGTGATCGATGGCGGCGTTGGCAGCCGAGGCAGCGGACGACACGCCGCGTGCTTCGATGATCGCTGCGCCACGTTTGCCGACCGTTGGGATAAAGGTGTCGTTATTCCACGCTGCATCGACCTTGCCTGCGAGGGCGACGCCGCCTGCATGGGCGAAACGAATGTCAGGGTACATCGTGGGTGAATGATTGCCCCACACGACCAATTTCTTGATGTCGGCAACCTTCACGCCGGTCTTGGCGGCGAGCTGCGAGAGCGCTCGGTTGTGATCGAGGCGGAGCATCGAGGTAAAGTTTTTCGCGGGCAGATCAGGGGCCGATTTTTGCGCGATGTAGGCGTTGGTGTTGGCTGGGTTACCTACGACCAAGACCTTGACGTTACGGCTGGCAACAGCGTTCAAGGCCTTACCCTGCGCGGTGAAAATCGCGGCGTTGGCTTGCAGCAAATCAGCGCGCTCCATGCCGGGGCCACGCGGGCGTGCGCCCACGAGGATCGCGTAGTCGGTGTCTTTAAACGCGGTCATCGCGTCGCTGTGAGCTTCCATGCCAGCGAGCAGCGGGAACGCGCAATCATCGAGCTCCATCATCACGCCCTTGAGCGCTTTTTGTGGGCCCTCTACTGGCACTTCTAACAGTTGCAAAATCACCGGCTGATCTTTGCCGAGCATTTCGCCCGAGGCGATGCGGAAGAGGAGCGCGTATCCAATTTGGCCAGCTGCGCCGGTAACGGCGACACGTACGGGGGCTTTCATTGCTTTGTTTCCTTATGTAGTTTTCAGGACGGTTGAGGTTAGCCCTCGATTTTCCAACTTTTTGCTGCGGCGGTGATCGCATGCCTCGTCACCCGCGCCCACTGCTGTCATTCCCGCGAAGGCGGGAATCCAGACCTAGATCGCGTCAATCCGTAGTTTGATCGCAACTCGCAACGCTTTCGGTCTGGGTTCCCGCCTTCGCGGGAACGACAATCCACTTTGTTGCACCGCATTATTCAAAATTTCATGAGGCTCGTCAATAGCTCTTATGTCTTATATAAGATAGAAGAGCACAGTTTGCGTTTCGCCACATATTCCTACAAAATTCATCCATGAGTGAAGTTGCCAC
>JAAFHR010000400.1 GCA_013298455.1 Betaproteobacteria bacterium
TGGGCGCGATCATTCTCAATGGTGAGACGGGCGCCATCACACAGCGACTGATTGCTGACGCTGGGCTGCCCGCCGTCTCAAACATCATCTACGCCGCAAAAGGTAACGAGTGTTGCGGAATGGAAGTGGGCGCGCTGGTCGCGGACTTCGACAACAGCGGCCAAAACAAAATCACTTTGATGGGCGCGGTATGGAATCTCGACGGTACGCGCTACGGCACGGCAAACCCGGAACTCACTTGGAGTGCCGCGCTGGGAAATTTTGATGACACGCCCGACATTGAGATCGTGTCGATCCACAGACCGCAAGGGGAGAGAACGCAACTGCGCGTGAGTAAAGCTGATGGGCGAGTGCTGTGGTCGATCCCCATCCCAACGGTGACGCCCGGCCACATCACCGTAACCGATCTCGATGGCGACGGGAAGGCCGATATTCTCGTCAACATGTCGAGCGATCTTTGGGCTTTCGATCATCGTGGAAGAGTACGCTGGATCCATGCTATGCCATGCGGAGATTGCTATTTCCGCAACGGCTCCAACAGTCGCCCAGCGGCGCTCGACTTTGACGGCGATGGCGTACCCGAGGTGGTCACAACGTACCGAAACGAACTTCGATTCATTGACGGACTGACTGGCGAACTCAAAGCGTCGCGGCCGACCCTCGCACAAGCGCAGAGCAATGGGGTGTGGGCTTACGACGAAATCGCGCGTGTTGTCGACGCCGACGCTGACGGTCATGCGGACGTTGTCATACTCAGCAGCCCGCTCCGAAACGTATGTTGCTCACCACTGGCGATCACAAGCCTGATGATGTTTAGCGACGCTACAAAGCAATGGCGCCCGACGAGAAAGATTGATAACCAGTGGCAGTATCAGGGGTCGAATATCAACGACGACGGCACGATTCCAACGACCGTTCCGCTGCCCAACACCTTCGCGACGGCTGGCGGCAACATTTTTGGCACGCAGCCACAAGTCCTTACGCCGGTCGACCCGCGACTCCGTGACCAAACAAGTTTCACCTACACCGCCAACAATGGCGCGCTCAGCTCCGCGACGGCTTGGGTCAATATCACCATCGAGCCCAAAAATCGGCCGCCCACGTTCACATCGATCCCACCGACGCGACACAACGCAACCTTAAGTTATCAAGCTGTTGCAGTGGATCCGGACCAAGGCGATGCCGTTACCTATGCGATAGAACTGCAGATGACCGCGTCAGGCATACCGTGTACCCTCGTTGCGACCTCAGGTTTGCTGACCTGTACAAGACTCGACAGCGGCCCTGGTTTCATCTTGATGTCCGCCACAGATTCGTTTGGTGCAAAAACACTGCACACTGTAAATGTCGCTCCTAGCAGCGGCAATTGCACCGTACCCGTCCTAATCGGTCTCGCCCAAGCCGCAGCCGCCGCAGCAGCCACGGGAGCTGGATGTAGCGTCGGCGAAGTTACCTCGTTGTCCGCTGCAGCGCCCATTGGACAAATCGTCGCGCAGTTCCCGAGCGCAAGCAGCGTGATTCTTGGTGGCGAGGCGGTGTCGCTTTCGGTGTCGACAGGACCCCCGCCAGTCGTTGTCCCGCTCGTGATTGGAAAATCTGTTAGCACTGCTCGCGCTGCGCTATCGAGCGCCGGTTTCACGCCGAGTGAGAGCTACGCCTATTCGAGTAGCAGCACACGCGGAACCGTGCTCAGGCAGGCTCCAACGGCGGGCACTGTGGTGTCCCCAGGCGCAGCGACCGTGACTGTTTCGCTCGGGAGCGGCTTGGCCGTGCGCCTGAGTCAGGATGTATTGACAGCAGGAAGATCAGCCGCCGTTCAAGTCATTCGCACCGGGCTCGACGGCATTGATGCACCGTACGCAGGCGCTACCTTATCGGTCGCTCCAGTGGGCGGCACGTCGACCGGTACGACACCGACCTTTGTGGGCACGCAGCTCAATACCAGTGGCAACACAAGAGGTGTCTTCCGTGTCACGGCAAACGATCCGGCGGCGTCTATTTCGGCGTTTGTCGATGTGGTTGTCACACCGCCTGACACGGCAACCCGAAACATCGATTCAGCCGCCATCGCGAAGTTGACCGAAGTCACCGCGTCGGTACGTGCGCTGCTGGTTCAGGCGCAGAATGCCGCTGACACGGTCACCGCGAAGGCTCGAGTGACCGACGCGGTCAATCTCTGGCGGTCGATGGATCAATGGGTGTTGCGCCGCTCAACCCCAGCGGCCACCGAGACTGGCTTTCCGTTTACCAGCGCCGATTTGGCGGCAGCAGGTGAATCAGCGTCGCTAGAAGACCAACTCGCGCTAACGGCTTGGGAGCGCGCGGTGAAGTCGCTTGAGATGTTGAGCGGCGAGCTCGCTGAACCGAGCACCTCGCTACCGACACTTGACGCTCGTGTCGCGGAGCTTGCTGCGATTGCCGAGGACATTGCGCGTACCAATCCAAGCAAATTTGGAATGGTGAGTGCGCAGGCGGAACACACGGCGGTGATTTCAACGCTCATACCCGACGTGTTGGATGCGCACATGAATGATCTAGGGCGGATCGTCGGCCTGTCACCCCAAGCGCCAAAACGTCGACTCGAACAAAAGTCTACGCTTGGCGAAACGCTGGTGTCGCTCGCGGTGAAAAAAGGTCTCGAAATGATCGACACCACGACACAGCTACGAAACGCAGCCATGAAAAGTGCCAAGCAAGGCGGTGCTTTACTGATTTTGGCCGGGCAGCTGCGCACCGCACTCGCCGGAGATTCGCTCGAAGCTGTGGTCAGTGGTGCGTCACTGTCGTTTCACGTCTTCAAGGCGCCCGGCACTTTCATCGAAGGACACAATTTCGAGCTTAAGTATCCGTACTTAAACGACATCATCATGATCGGCCCCGAGGCTGTTGACAAGGTCGTTGAGGCGAGCAGCGCTATTGCTGGGCTTCGCTCCGCAGATAGTTTGGGTGCTGCGATCTACGCGCTCTTTGACATCCGAAAGAAACTCGGTGAAGTTGTAAGTACCGCCGACGGTGTGTACGCCAACGGCTTGCAAAAGTCACGTCAATCGGACCGCACCTGCATCTTCACCTCAGCGGCGACTTGCGGCCAGCTGCTGATTCGCGACGGCGGCTTCGACTCTGTCTACGAGTTTCGCGTCATTGATCAATTTGGGCAGGTGGACTCGTTGCCTATTCCACTGCCAATCATCACGATTGTGCGAAGCGCGAGTTCTGGGCGATTCTCCTTTGCGACGCCTGCGTTTTTACCGACCCCGAAGTTCGCTCCTTAAACGTCTCGCCGGTCGACGTCAGCGCCGAAAATCTCTCGATAAAGCCACGCTCGTGCCGCCCGAAAGTCGCGATCAACGGTGGCTTTCGAGAGATTCATAAACGTGGCAATCTCTTCGATGGTGAGCCCGGCAAAGGTGTGCAGCTCAATCACCTTGGCTTTTCGCTCATCGAGCTTGGCCAGTGCGTCAAGGCAGTCATGCAGCTCCAACAAATCAAGGAAGCTTCCGGGGCTGGCGACGTCGATGTCATCGAGCGAGAGCAGCGTCGCGCCAGGATCCCGTTTCTCGGCGGCGCGCTTTCTGGCATGATCGACCAAAATCTGGCGCATGACGTTGGAGGAGAGCGCGAAAAAATGATTGCGATCAACCCAAGTCACGTCAACACCGGCAC
>JAAFHR010000401.1 GCA_013298455.1 Betaproteobacteria bacterium
GAAGGCGAGGGCTTGACGCTCGGTTCAAACGAACTCGTTGAGCTTTGGGCTGATTGGGCGGCGCGCTATCCAATCGTCTCCATCGAAGACGGCATGGCCGAGCAAGATTGGGACGGCTGGAAGCTTTTGACGGAGCGCCTCGGAAAAAAAGTGCAGATCGTTGGCGATGATGTGTTTGTCACCAACACCAAGATTTTGAAGCGCGGCATTGAGCTCGGGGTGGCCAACTCGATCCTCATCAAAATCAATCAAATCGGCACGCTGTCGGAAACCTTTGGTGCGATTGAAATGGCCAAACGCGCCGCCTACACCAACGTGATTTCGCATCGTTCTGGCGAAACTGAGGATTCTTTGATCGCCGATTTAGCTGTGGGCACCAACGCCGGACAAATTAAAACTGGCTCGCTCTCACGCTCGGATCGCACCGCGAAATACAACCAATTGCTCCGAATTGAAGAAGACTTGGGCGATGTGGCACATTACGCTGGAAGCGACGTATTTGCTCGCTTCAAGCGATAAGCGAAAACACTCTTTTCACACGATTTGACCTCAACCACACTCACCAAAGACAGCTCGACCGCCATGCTCGGACGCATCATTTTTGCCGTGCTCGTAGTGCTGTTTTTGGTTGTGCAATACAAGCTCTGGTTTGATAAAGGCTCAGTGCCGCGCGCTCACGCCTTGGAGCAAGAGCTTCAGGATTTGAAGGCGAAAAACGACGACGCGAAACGCAAAAACGCGGTACTCGAAGCCGATGTGAAAGACCTAGAAAAAGCCGGAGAAGCCATTGAAGAGCGTGCGCGAAGCGAGCTCGGGATGGTGAAAAAAGGTGAAGTTTTGATTCAGGTGAAGGAGCAGGTCGCGCCCGCGTCGGCACCGCCACCTGAAGCGAAAAAGTAACTCACCGTCAAACGCTCAACGTACGCCACTGTCCGTTGCAATGACGGCTTGAACTACGTCAGCAAGCCCCACGGCGCGTGGCAAATCGTCGAGTTCGACAACGACCAAGTAGCCACGATCTTTTCCGCTCGACGCGAACGCTTTGACAAGCGCCAGCTGATCGCTGTGAATGAGCGTGCCGTCGTCTTTTGACCAGTATTCCATCGCCACGAGGCAGCCCGCGGACGGCGCGGCCGGATAGTAGCGCTCGCCCGTGTAGTAGGCTGGGTTGATGGTGTTTCCGTGGGCGAGGATTTCATCCCTGCCCGCGCGACCGGCGAGCCAAGTCTCACGCATCGGGAAGTAGTCTCGCCAGGCCGTCGGTAGAAAGCTTAAATACCGATCCTCGCTCCATGTCGACGCTGCAGTCGGTGGAACCGCTGCCGGGATTTGCTCAAACGCTTCGACCGTTGCCTCAATGGGCAGTTGCGATTCAAGAAACGGCGTTGGGCCAATCCATTGATTGGCCGCCGTGCCGGTGCCGATGATGGTGAAAATGCCTTGCGGTGTGTTGCCGTTGGTGATCGTTCCGGGGAGCTTGGTGCGCGCCATTGCGAGCTGCGGGATGTTGAAAAAAGTGCCGTCGGGATTTCGCACAAATCGACCATCGGCGCCGCGCACCATCGCTAAACCCATGTACTCACGATCATGGCGTTGGAAGCTAAATACCACCGGGTAACCGGGACGAATCGGCGCGCTGAGCAGACTTTGCAAATCAGGGCGCTGCGCTAAATCGGCGAGTGGGTCAACGCGCAAACGGCGATCAAGCGCGATCAAGCGCGGCTCGTTTCGCCAATCCGCAAAACTCATTTGCATCTGCTCATCGATGCGCTTTTTTACGTCAGCGGATGGGTTGGCGCGGAGCAAGGTGTAGGCGGCAATCGCGAATTCGCGCGGCGTTTTGATGTTGGGCAGGAGTGGCGCGATGAGCGGAGCGGCTTCGTTCCAAAACTGTGTGTGGGCGGCGCTGAACAGACCGCGCTGGTAGGCCGGCGGTTTGTCGGTGGCGGCGGGCAAGGCGCGGAGCAGGGCGGCGAGCGCGAGCGGTTTTTCAACGTTGAAGAGTGCGGCGGAAGCCAATGCGCCGGGTAGTTTTTCGTCGGATTCTGCACCGGGCGGCAACTCAAGGACGGCTCGCAACGCCGCCGTTTCTTGGTTGAACACGTTGCGTTCGCCCGCGCTCGAAGCGAGTTTCGTACTGAAATCGCTCGGGCGAAGCGCCATGAGTTCGGGCACGCTGCGCCGAACCTCGGTGGCATCGGTCGTCGGTTTGCTCGAGGTTGCGCATCCGCTGATCGTGATAAGCGTCGCTAACAATGCGCAGAGGGCGAGGCTGGGCACACGCGGTGCGGACCGCACGTAGGCCGAAACGTTGGGGCGATCAGAGGTCAAGCGATTCACGAGCGCTCCGCTTCGTTGATTGAGCTTACTAGCTTAACCCATTATCGCCAGTAGCTACAACGGCTTGAGGGCATCTGTTTGTTTTAGCAACAATGCAGTTTTTCGTACGCCATAAACGCTGAACGCCTTGATTTACAAGGCGTTCAGGATTTCAAGCCGTAAAAGCTGTTAAGCGATTACTTGTAGAGCACGTTGGGTAACCACATGCCGATTTGTGGGAACACGTAGAGCAGCACCAAGGCGAATACTTGGATGCCCATAAACGGCATCATGCCCGCGAAGATTTGATTGAGCGTGACGTGCGGCGGTGCGACGCCCTTCAAGTAAAACGCGGCCATCGCAACCGGCGGCGAAAGGAACGCGGTTTGCAGATTGAGCGCCACGAGCAAGCCGAAGAACAGCGGATCGACGCCAAATTTCGCCAAGAGCGGAATAAAGATCGGCATGAAAATCACGATGATCTCGGTCCACTCGAGCGGCCATCCCAAAATGAAGATGATGAACTGCGAGAGGATCATGAACTGCGTGGTGGTGAGCCCGAGTGAGAGCACCCATTTTTCGATCACCTCTTGGCCACCTAAGAGCGCAAAAGCCGCCGAGAAAATCGATGAACCGACGAACAGCCAGCACACCATCGCCGATGTTTTTGCGGTCAAAAACACTGATTCACTCAGCACGTTTTGCAAGCGAACCTGCACGGTGGCCAGTGCGCACCACAGGGCGAACGCGGCCATCGAGAGCCAACCCACCCACATTGGCACGGCGCTCGTGATGAATTCAGTCTTGAGCAGCGTGAACCAGACGATCGAGGCGAAGATCAGCAGCCAAAACGGAATCCACGAGCGAAGAATTTTTGCTCGCTCAGCGGATGGTTTCGCGGCTGCCAAATAGCACGCCGCTAATACGAATCCACCGATCGAGCCAATGGCCGCGGCTTCGGTGGGCGTGGCCAAGCCGAACACGATCGATCCAAGCACCGCCAAAATCATGAAGGCGAGCGGGAAGAAAGATTCCAGGAGCAGCTTGTAGACCTCAAAGCGTTGCCAATTGAGAATGGCATAGAAGATAGCCAAGCACGCCACGATCACGCCCAGAACGATCCAAAACCATGTAGGCGTTGGCAGCAGTTCAACCGGCGCAGCAGCAGCAGGCTTTGCGTCGGCGGCGCTCGCCTTTGCAGCGGGCGCTGGTGCGGTTATGGGATTGGCTGCAGCTGCAGGTGCGGCCGTGGGTGGCTCTTTCACACCGTCAGCCGGGGGTTCCTTAACGCCCTCGCTCGCCGCTGCAGGGGGTTCCTTCACGCCGTCGCTCGGTGGCTCTGC
>JAAFHR010000411.1 GCA_013298455.1 Betaproteobacteria bacterium
AATGCCAGGCGCGCTGGAGTTGCTGAATGAAGTACCGAAGGACTACCAACTCGCCGCGCTTAGCAACACAAGTGCTGCGCATTGGCAACGAATCCAAACAATGGGAATCGTGGATCGGTTTGATCAGACATATTTGTCTCACGAGATTGGTTGCATGAAGCCCGAAAAAGCGTCGTTCACCGCCGCGCTTCAAGGAATGGGGCTTCCGCCATCCGAAGTTGTGTTTTTAGATGACAACGCACGCAACATTAGCGCCGCGGCAGCGCTTGGAATGCAAGCGCATGTTGTGCGCGAACCCTCGGAGGCGCGTTGCGTGCTCGCAGCGTATGGAGTTGTTTCCTAGAGCGTCGTTGGCCAACGCGGAGGAGCGATTTGTCTCGCCGGGCAGAATATTTGTGTTGACCTAGCTCAAGCAAATAGACGGAATCGCTCACCAAAGCAGTTCGCGCCGTAGCGCGGCACGCTTCGCGTAGCTCTGTTGGAGGCGCGTTCGGTTCTGTCTGCAGTTTACGAAGAATGCCTTTTAGCGCATGGCTTTGCGATATGGCGAGTATTGATTCGCGGCGAGCCGCTCCTACAGGGCGATGTCGAATCGCTTGCGCAAGACCCTTGCCGCCTGATCAAGCGCCGTTGCGGAAACGTGCTCCAAACGCACTGTTTCCGCCGCGCCCAGATTCGCGTAATTGCTTTTGATCGCGGCGGTGTAGAGCGGATCGTAGTGATCGACCATGAGGGACGCGAAGAGTGCGTCGATGTCTTTCGCTTCAGCTTGGGCGCGCCACTCTCCCAAAAGTTTTGCGCCCCGGAGCGGCTTTAGCGGTTCGAGTTTGTCGACGAGGGCATGCGGATCAGCGACGAAGTTGGCATACTCACGGCGAATGTGCGCTACGCGTGCTTCGAGCGGCACGTCGATCCATGCGCAGTCGCCGGATTTCATCGCAACGCGCATCGATTCGGGCATTTGTACAAGTCCGATTTTTTTGCTCTCTGATTCAACGAACACTGGGCGCGCTGGGTCGAGCGCTCGGAGCGCATTCCAGAGCAAGGTATCGAATCGCTTCTGCGATGGCTGCGGTGTGTCGGTCGCACCTAATAGCGAGCCACGATGATTGGCGAGCCCCTCGAGATCGATGATTTGCGCGCCAGCGATCGAGAGCGCCCACAAGAGCGCCGTCTTTCCAGTGCCCGTGCAGCCGCACAGCGTGACGTAGCGAAACTTTGTGGGCAGCGTTTCGAGTTCGGCGTTCACTCGGCCGCGAAACGCCTTGTAGCCGCCATCAAGCTGTACGGCATTGTAGCCGATTTCTCGGAGCAAATACGCCGTCACGCCCGAACGTTTACCGCCGCGCCAACAGTAAATGAGCGGCGACCAATCTTTGGGCTTCGTCGAGAAATGGGTCGCGATCATGTCGCCGATGTTTTTGATCACCAGCGCTGCGCCCATGCGCTTGGCTTCGAACGGCGATTGCTGCTTATTCACTGTACCGACCGCGGCACGCTCATCGTTATCTAGGACTGGATGATTGACCGCGCCAGGAATGAAATCCTCGGCGAATTCGCCGGGTGAACGCACGTCGATGATGTCGCCGCTCGCTAGGTATTCGTCGATGTGATCGACTGAAATTTTGGTGGACGCGCTCACTTCAATGTCTTGAGCAACACAGGCCACACGGTGTCGAGCATCAAGGGCTGCGCCGCCGCAGTCGGATGAATTCGGTCCGGTTGAAAGTATTTCAAATCAGCGCCCAATGGCGCGAGAAAAAATGGCACTAACGCAGCGTTTTCGGCCTTGGCCACATCAACATACATTGCCTCGAATTGCGCAGTGTAGGCTGGACCAAAATTCGGCGGCATGCGCATGCCAAGAATGACCACCTTCGCGCCCGCAGCTTTTGCGGTGGCTGTCATCTTTTGCAGGTTCGCTTTGGCGGTCGCAACGGGCGAGCCGCGCAGACCATCGTTGCCGCCGAGTTCGATCACCACATGCGTTGGCTTATGTTTGGCGAGCAATGCGGGTAAACGTGACACGCCGCCCGCAGTGGTGTCGCCGCTGATGCTGGCATTAGTCACCGTTGCAGAAATTTTCTCGCGGTCGAGCTTTTTCGCGAGTAAATCGACCCAACCTTCGCCGCTAGACAAGCCGTAGCCCGCCGATAAACTGTCTCCTAGGATCAGAATGTGGGGCTTAGCGGCGGTCGTCGCTAGCGCGGCACTATTCAGGCACAAGCCGATCCAAGTGGCGCAAATCAGACCAAAAAGTGGCATTACGAGTTTCTTGTTCATCGATTCATTTTAGGTTTCAAAGCATCAGCGGGGCGCAACAACCCCAACATCGAATTCCGCTCGCCCTGAGCTTGTCGAAGGGTTGGCGGCATACTACGAAGGCTTCGACAAGCTCAGCCCGAACGGGTTAGCGGCGAAGCGCCAATTTCAAGTTTTTTGCAGCATGATTCAAACCAATGTTCCCCACCCCAACGCCCGAGTCGCCGTTGCCGCTGACCAGTTAAGCCGCGTCGTCCCACTGGGCGAGCGTTCGTTGACGATCCTTGACAACGTTTCGCTCGCTGTAAATGACGGCGAAACCCTCGCCATTGTGGGCGCATCGGGCTCCGGGAAGACCACTTTACTCGGTTTGCTCGCTGGATTGGATCGACCCAACACCGGTTCAGTTTCATGGCATGGCGAAACGATCAGCACACTTTCTGAAGACGCGCTGGCGAAAAAGCGCCAAGGCACGGTGGGCTTCGTCTTTCAATCGTTTCAGCTGCTCCCCGCGCTCACTGCGCTTGAAAACGTGATGCTGCCGCTGGAGCTCGCGAGCAATCCTGATGCTGAAGCGTTAGCGACTGATTGGCTCACACGCATGGGCCTGGGCGAACGGATCGATCATCAACCGCGCCAACTCTCGGGCGGAGAGCAGCAGCGCGTGGCCATTGCGAGAGCCTTTGCAGCGAGTCCGAGCATCGTGTTTGCCGATGAACCCACGGGGAACTTAGACACCGACACCGGCAACGAAATCATCGAGCTGATGTTCAAACTCAATCGCGATCAAGGTACGACCTTGATTTTGGTAACGCACGATTTGGAGCTTGCGGCGCGTTGCAACCGACACATTCGTTTAGCTCGCGGCAAGGTCGTGGTCGAAGGTGCTGCATCGTGAATTGGCAGCTTGTCTTTCGGTTTGTAAAGCGAGAGCTACGCTCGACTGAGGCGCGAATTTTGGTGCTTGCGCTGGCGGTGGCTGTGGGCAGCGTGGGCGCGGTTGGTATGTTCGCCGATCGCGTGAAAGCCGCGTTTGCCAATCAAGCCAACGTGCTCTTGGGCGCTGACGCGATGATCTCCGCAGATCGCGCTTTACCCGACGATTTCGCGCAGCAGGCGAAAGCGTTTGGCTTGCAATCGACCGTATCCACGCGGTTTGGCAGCATGGTGAGCAAGAGCGGCGGCACTGATGCAGCGCTTTCCGATGTGAAGGCGATTGAAGCGCCGTATCCGCTCCGAGGCGTGATCGAGGTGCGAAGCGCCGATGCGGCAGCAGGCGGTGCGCGTGGTACTCGTGTG
>JAAFHR010000402.1 GCA_013298455.1 Betaproteobacteria bacterium
TGAGGAATGAGGTAACTCGAAATATCGGCAGGATTGCCAAATACGAGTTGCACGACGCCGGGCGGAATGCCTGCATCAACGAAGGCGCGAATCAATTCAGCAGGAGACGCCGGCGTTTCTTCCGGCGCTTTAACGATGATCGAACAACCCGTTGACAGCGCGCCAGAAACTTTGCGCACGACTTGATTCATCGGGAAGTTCCACGGCGTGAATGCGGCGACGACGCCAACGGGCTCTTTGAGCACCATTGCGGTGGTGTTCATGCTGCGCGGCGGAACGATGCGCCCGTACACCCGACGCGACTCTTCGGCAAACCATTCGATGATCTGCGCTGAGGACGCGACTTCGATCTTCGCTTCGGCCAGCGGCTTGCCCTGTTCGATCGTCATGTAAGTCGCAATCATCTCGGCACGCTCGCGCAGAATGTTTGCTGCCTTGCGCATGAGATCGGAGCGCTCGAGCGCCGTCATGTTGCGCCACGTCGTGAAACCTTTTTGCGCGGCGCTGAGCGCGCGATCGAGATCAACTCTGTCGGCATGCGCAACGCGGCCCGCTTCTTTGCCGCTCGACGGATTGACAACAGCCAGCGTTTTGCCGCTCACGGCGTCGCACCAGACATTGTCAATCAAGAGTTGTGTGTTTGGGTAGGCGATAGGATTTGTCATGGCAGGCAATCGATAGATATCAAAACGGGGGTGGATTTTGGTTCGCAACGACGTCCGAGCATGGAGCGTGGGGAGCGATCAAAATTGGCGATACGGGCTGGAAAGCATAGCCCGAAGGTGAGTCGAACTTCGTCGTCTGGCTCAATAGTGCGGGAGTGGCGGTATTTACAACTTCTGGATTATTAACCTGACTGAGAACTGAGATCGACGCCGGGCGTTGTCATGTTGAGCGGCGCGAAACATCACGTGGCAAACACATCGGGTCGTAGGGAACACGCTGGGTGCGTTGCTGATCCTTCGCTTCGCTCAGGATGACAACCGCTTGTCAGAGTCAGGTTGATGATCAGCTACAACTTTATCGCGCATTCCCTTGATAACTATGGGCTCTAAGCGAATTGGATATCTAGTTGCGTTCCGAGAAAAACCACCGTGAGTCCAGAATCAACAACGTTTTCATCAATGAAGCTCGGAATCGCATTGCGGGCATCAAAGTCCGCGTTGCCGAGCGAGCCAAACGCTCGGTCTACGAGCCCTGAACAGCCTTAATACACAGACCGAGCAGCGCACTCGGCAACGCGCCGAGCACCAGAATCGCCAAGGCATTTGCCGACAGCAGCACCATTTCGCCACGCGACGGCATGGCGAGCGGTGCGCTGTCGCCGTCAGCGAAGTACATCGCTTTGACCACTCGCAGGTAGTAGAACGCGCCAATCAACGACGCAATCACCGCAACCACGGCAAGCCACACGTAGGCCGCGTTGACGGCCGCTTCGATCACCGCGAGTTTCGCCCAGAACCCAAGGGTGGGGGGAATACCTGCGAGCGAGAACATGGCGAGAAGCATCAAAAACGCAAGCCATGGCGAGCGGGAATTGAGCCCTTTGAGATCGTCGATGTTGTCGAATTCAACGCCCCGCGCTGAGAGCAACACCAAAATGCCGAGCGATACCAAGCCAGTGATCACGTAAGCGACGGCGTAGAACAGCGCCGCACCAAAACCATCTTTGCCACCCGCGACGATGCCCAAGAGCAAGAAGCCCATGTTGGCAATCGCAGAGTACGCCAGCATCCGCTTGATATTGGTTTGCGAAATCGCGACCACGTTTCCAATGACAACGGAGAGCGTGGCGATCACGGCCAAGATGATCGACCAATCGGCGATGGCGGGTTGCAGGCCATCGCTGAACAAACGGTAGGCTAGTGCGAACGCGGCGACCTTTGGCGCAGTGCCCAAAAAGAGCGTTACCGCCGTTGGCGCGCCGTTGTAAACGTCGGGCACCCACATGTGGAAAGGAACGACGCCGAGCTTAAACGCCACGCCGGCGGCGATGAAGATCAGGCCCAGCGCGACCGCCGTACGGTTGGATTTCCCAAGCGCCGCAGAGATCGCATCCAAGTCGAGCGAGCCCGTCGCGCCATAAAGGATCGACATACCAAACAGCAACAAACCGGAAGCCAATGCGCCCAAAACGAAATACTTCATCGCAGCTTCTGTGGCGATTCGGTCATCGCGTTTGAGTGCAACGAGCGCGTACATCGACAAGCTCAAGAGCTCCAAGCCCAAGTAAGACGTGAGCAGATTCGCGCTCGATGCCATGACGAGCATGCCAAGCGTGCCCAAGAGCGTGAGCGAGACGAATTCGCCATTGTCGAGCCCGTGTTTCTTCAAATAATTCCACGAGTAACCGAGCGCAATCGCGGCGCTCAGCAAAATCGTCATCTTCAAAATCGTGGCGACGCCGTCAACCACCACCAAGCCAGCAAACGCGAGCGTTGACGTGCCATCGAGCGGCAAGCCAAGCTGATAAACGAACGCAGCCGTCCACAAGAGCGCGCCAATGCCGCACGCAAAGGTGAACCACTTTTGGTCACGGCGCACAAACAAATCGGCAATCAAAACGATGCACGCCAGCGAGAGCAAAACGATCTCAGGCAGTACGAGGGTCAGGTCTTTCATTGTTGCTCTGCCCTCTTACAGTTTGCTGCGCGACACATGCACGATCAGCTCTTCTACGCTCTTGTGCATCACTTCGGTGAACGGCGCGGGGTAAATGCCCATGCCCAGCACGCAGGCCGCCAGCACCATCAGCATCCAGAATTCGCGCGGTGTGACGTCGGTCAATTCGCGAACGTTGTCGTTTGCAATGTCACCAAAAATCACGCGCTTGTACATCCACAGCGAATACGCCGCACCGAGGATCAACGTTAATCCAGCGGCAGCGCCCGTCCAAAACATGCCCTGCTTCACGGCGGCAAGTGTTACCGTGAATTCACCGATGAAGCCGGAGGTCGCTGGCAAGCCTGCATTGGCCATCGTAAAGAGCATCATCAGCGCAGCAAACTTGGGCATCGTATTGACCACGCCGCCGTAGTCTGCGATGTTTCGACTGTGCATTCGGTCGTACAACACGCCAACGCACAAAAACATTGCGCCGGAGATGAAGCCGTGCGAAATCATTTGCATCAAGCCGCCTTCAATCCCAAGGCCGCTGCCCACGCCGCCCGGCGCGAACAGGAAGAAACCCAAGGTGACGAAACCCATGTGCGAAATCGATGAATACGCGATGAGCTTTTTCATGTCGGTTTGGATCAGCGCCACGAAACCGATGTACACAATTGCGATCAACGAAATCGCAACGACGAACGGCGCCAAGTAACGCGACGCATCGGGCACGATGGGCAGAATAAAGCGCAAAAAGCCATACGCACCGAGCTTCAACGTGATCGCGGCCAATACGACCGAGCCGCCGGTTGGGGCCTCAACGTGCGCATCGGGCAACCATGTGTGAACCGGCCACATCGGCACCTTGACCGCAAACGCCAAGAAGAACGCAACGAAGAGCAGAATTTGCACGTTCATCGCAAGCGGCACTTTGTGGAACTGCGCGATCTCAAAACTGCCGCCCGAGACGTTGTAGAGATACAAAAGCGCTACTAGCAT
>JAAFHR010000403.1 GCA_013298455.1 Betaproteobacteria bacterium
TTGTTTCGTGAATTCAGGGAATCCATGGTGAATTGAGCAAAATCAATCACTTAGAAGATTACTCTTCATCGACGATGGATTCCCGCCTTCGCGGGAATGACGGAATTTTGAGTTGTGCAGAGGTCTTACCTTAACGATTCGCAGCCTCCCGCCGCCGAATATCTCGCAACATAAACAGATAGAGCCCTTCAACCTTTTCTCTCGCCCAAGGCGTTTTTCGCAAAAACTTCAAACTCGATTTCACACTCGGATCAAGCGCAAAGCAGCGAATTGGAATTCGCTCGGCGAGCTCCGTCCAACCAAAATGTGCCACCAACGCGGTTAGTATCGTTTCGAGCGTTAATCCGTGCAGCGGATTTTTGGGCTGTTCGGAGAGGGCCACAGGCTCTGGCGATTCAGCGGGAGGTTTGCTAAGGGGTGTGGGGGCATGCATCCAATCATTTTGGCATTGGCGCTGCAAAGTCGAGACAAGATTGCCCGCGCTTCAGCGCGGTGCAGTAAAAGTTTCCGATCCGCGCTCGTCTCGCCATTGTTCAACTCATCTACTCCGGAGCCTTCTGTGCACTCAACCATTTTCTCGACAAAACGGCGCTACTTCCATCGCCTCTGCGTACTGATTTCAGCGGCGCTCGCACTGTCGCTCGCGGGCTGCGCAACGACTGAATCCGCAAAACCCGCAGCGACAGTGTCCACCGAAACCAAAGCCGTACTGTGGGTGGGAAATAGTTTTTTCTACTACAACAACAGCATGCACGGCCATGTCGGGCAGTTGATTCGCGGCTCCGCCATGCCCGATAAATCGGGGCATCGCGCCGTATCGGCCACCATCAGCGGCTCGGGCATCAATTGGCATGATCTCGAGGCGCACTTTAAGCCCGGCGGTGTGGGTTCGTATTCGTTCAACAACAAAAACGAAGTGGTGTTTAACAAATTCACCCGTCCGTTTGACGTGGTGTTGATGATGGATTGCAGCCAGTGCCCAATCCATCCGCAGCTGCGTTCGGTCTTTTACGACTACGCAAAAAAGAACAGTGAGATCGCCCGCAAAAACGGCGCACGTCCGGCGTTTTTTATGTCGTGGGCTTACAGTGATATGCCCGAGATGACTGAGCAACTCGCCACGGAATACACCAATGCTGGGCGTGCCAACGACGCACTCGTCGTGCCCGCTGGGCTGGCCTTCGCTCGCTCCATCAAAGCTCGCCCCGAGATCAATTTGTATGTGGCTGACAAACGTCACCCAAGCTTGGAAGGCACGTATTTGGCCGCCTGTACGGTGCTCGCCTCGCTCTACAAAACCAATCCGGAAGGCAACAGCTATACCGCTGGACTCGATCCTTCGGTCGCCAAATTTTTGCAATCCGTTGCTTGGCAAACGGCGCAGGACTACGCCAAGCGCTGATCACAAAAACCTTACTCAGTAATGAGGGATCCTACCTACAAAGGCGGGGTCGGGTCACGCTAACGTGATGTAAATTTCACCGGTCGCGTTTGCGCGAACTAAAAAATTTCACCACCGGAGCTCACTATGAATTTCGCCATTCGTATTGCGACAACGCTCGCCGCTGCCGCAACGACCATCACCTGCTCTGCGCAAATGCTCAGTGCCAGCGAAGTCGAGGCGATGTTTGCCAAACCCATCAAATTTGCCTACAAAGGCACGGCTGGCGGCGCGGGGCGCACAGAGTATGCGCCCGACAAAAAAGCATGGCTCTCCGCCACCGTGCCGTATCTCAACGATACCGGCAGCTACCGAATCGACGGAGACCAGCACTGCATCACATGGAAGGTCATGCGAAACGGAGCCGAAGGGTGTTTTCGCTATGAGAAACTGGCGGACGGCTCGCTGAAATCGATCAGCAAAGACGGCACAGTGATCGGCATACTGGAAATCATCAAGTAGCGCGAACCATGTAGGCTCGCCCCGCGAAACTTACGCCGACACCGTTCGCCGATTGAGTGCGTACCAGATCGCAACGCCAAGCAAGAGCACCGCAACGCCCACGATGGCACCCGCAGCGACGTAGGCCAAGCTCGAATAGAGCAGATACAAACACGTCGCCGTGAACGCGATCGGCAACAGCGGGTAGAGCGGCACTCGAAACGGCCGATGGACGTCGGGGAAACGCTTCCTCAGCACGATCACCGCCGCTGCCGAGGCCGAGCAAAACGCCCAGTACACCGGCGACAAATAATCGACCATCGTGGAAAAGCCGCCGCGCGTGGCAGTGCCAAATACTACGAGCAGGATCGCAACGATTCCCATGGCCACGAGCGTCACCGGCGGAATTCCGCGATCATCATCCCAGCGCGCTAAACGATTGAGCGCGGGCAAATCGCGCGCCGCAGCGTAGGTCGTTCGAGCGCCGGTAATCAATATCGCGTTCATCACCGAAATCGCCGTGATCGCCACGATCACCACCATCACCCATTCGCCCACGCGGCCAAACGCCACCCGCATCAAGTCAGCCGCAGGCGCATCGCTCTTGGCCAACCCTTCGAGACCCAGACCTCGCACATACGCCCAATTGGTAGTCACGTAGAGCAACATCACCACGCCCATCCCGCCGACCAGCGCCCAGACGATGCCACGTTTTTCATCGCGCATTTCCGCGGACAGCGTTGACGCATCGCTCCAACCCCCGTACGCCAAAAACACAAAAACAAAGGCTGTGCCCCAGGCCACCGATTCCCGCGCCACGCTCGTCGCGGGCTGCGTGGCGGCGGTTGCGCTCAGGTAAAGCCCCGCTCCAACAGCGAGCACCAAACCCACCACGACCAACAGCACCAACGCAATTTGCGCGCCCAAGCCGATCCGAATGCCGCGCAAATTTAAGAGCACCAAGAGCGCGATCGAGAGCGCCGCAAACACGCCGGAGCCGAGCGGGCCGAGTGAAAACACCTGATTAACGTAATCGGCGCACACAAAGGCCAGTAGCGCCATCGAGCCCGTGTGAATAATGGCAAAACGCGACCACGCGAAGAGAAACGCCGTACGATCACCGTAGGCCTTTCGCAAAAAGAAATAGTCGCCCCCTTGGTCTGGAAACGCGGCGGAAATTTCAGCGAAACAGAGCGCGCCAATTAGCGAAAGCACGCCACCCAACGCCCACGCGATGTAGAGCGCATTAGCACTTTCTAAGCTTTGCGCCACCATGGGTGATGTTTTGAAGATCCCTGCGCCAATGACCATGCCGATACAGATCGACATGGCGTGCCACACCGACAATTGACGTTTGGGCGCCGCAACGCTCTTCTCACTCATGACAAACCCGAAGCCGTTCGAAACAAAGCATGGATACTATTCCAACTATTCGGTCGAGGCGCATTCGTTGGCTTCGAACTTGCTTTTCTCGCCCTCAGTTGTTATCTCCTCTACTTCAATCGCTTATGAATCATCGTCTCCCGCTCCAGCTCTCCGCCATCGCTATCGCCATCGCAGCCTCTCAAGCCATGGCACAAACCATCGACACCGTGATCGTCACAGGTACCCGTGCCAAAGACCGCACCGAGCTCACCACACCCACGCCCGTCGACATCTTGACTCGCGATGATCTGATCAAAGCCGCAGGTGCGGGCGGTGATTTGGGCGCGGCATTGCAATCG
>JAAFHR010000404.1 GCA_013298455.1 Betaproteobacteria bacterium
CAAGCGATTTTCAAGGCGACCGAATCGCAAGGCACCTGGACGCAAACCGGCGTGGCGCGTGAGGGCGAATCGCTCTGGGAGTTTTTGCATCATCGTGACGACGAGCTCTTGGATGCGGCGGGCAAGCCGATCATTCCGCTCTTAATCTTCGATCAATTCGAAGAGATTTTCACCCTCGCACAAGCCGACGACGCAGGCCGAAAACGCGCCGCTGAATTCATCGAAGACTTAGCCGATCTCGTTGAAAACCGTCCGCCGAAAGCGCTGGAAGCCAAGCTGGATGTGGATGACAGCATCGCCGAGCGTTTTGATTTTTCGCGCGCGGATTATCGGATTTTGATTTCGCTCCGAGAAGATTATTTGGCGCACCTCGAAGGCGTGAAATCGATCATGCCCTCGATCACGCAAAACCGCATGCGGCTCGCCCGGATGAACGGCGAACAAGCGCTCGCTGCTGTCACCAAACCGGGCGGTAAGCTGGTCACCGAAGAAGTCGCCGAATCGATCGTTCGCTTCGTCGCGGGCGGCGCGGAGCTTCGAAATGCTGAGGTCGAACCGTCGCTTCTCTCGCTCATTTGCCGCGAGTTGAACAACGCCCGTATCGCGCAAGGCAAGAGCGAAATTTCGGTCGATCTGCTCGCGGGCTCCAACGAAACCATCCTCGCCGAGTTTTACGAACGAGCACTCGCCGATCAGCCGCCCGCCGTTCGCAAAGTGATCGAAGACGATTTGCTCACCGATTCGGGCTATCGCGAAAACTTGGCCGAAGAGCGCGTTTTGAAAGCGTTCACCACGGCCGAAGCCAAACCCGATGCAGCTTCTACGCTGGCTGCCTTGGTTAATCGGCGCTTGCTGCGAATTGAAGAGCGTCTTGATATTCGCCGTGTTGAGCTTACACACGACGTTTTATGTGGCGTTGTGAAGTTAAGCCGGGAAGAGCGCAAGAAACGCGAGGAACTCGCCGAAGCCGAGCGAAACTTAGCCGCCCAGCAAGCCCGCGCCTCGGCTACGAAAAAAGCGCTGATCCGCGCCCGCCAAATCGCAGCGGGCTGCGCCGCGCTCTCAGTCATCGCCGTCGGCAGCGGAATTTACGGCGTTTACAGCGCGAATCGTGCGGTGAAAGCCGAAAAAGAAGCCGTCGCCACCCGTGAGATCTCTGAAGTATCGCGCGGGGAAGCCGAGAAACTGGTCGTGTTCATCCTAGATGATTTCTACGAGGAAATGGCCCCGATCGGGCGGCTGGATGTCGTCGGCAGTCTCGCGAAAAAAGCGGTGGAGTATTACGCTCAATTACCTGTCGAGGCTCGCACGGCTGAAACGCAACGCAACAGTGCCGTTGCCCAATCCCGCTACGCCCAAGTGCTCACTGCGCTCGGAAGAAGCGCCGACGCGGGAAAACAGCTTGACACCGCTAGCGCCACCATCAAGGCGCTGCGCGATGGCGGCGACACGACCGACGCCACGCTGATCGCTGAAGCGCGGGTGAACAGCGCGCGCGTGAGCTTGCTCACCAACCGAGCGGATCACCCCGGTGCAGTCAAAGCGGGGCTCGACGCGCTCGCCAAATTGAAGCCCGTGCTCGATAAACCCGACGCGCCCCGCGCGGCGCGGGCGATGGAGGCGCAGATTTCGGGCAGCGTTGCCTTTTCGCAGAAGAACATGGGTGACACCGCTGCCGCTCTCGTTCTTGGGCAACGCACCCTCGATCTCGCGAAATCGTTGGGGGCGCTTGATCTGACCAATCTTCCAACGACGGCGGGCTACATTCGCGCCGGTTGGAACCAAGCGGAAGCCTTGTCAAATGCGGGGAAAGACGCGGAAGCTCGTACGCTGCTCGAAGAATGTATCGCCTTGGCAGACAAACTGCTAGCCCAGCGGCCCGGTCATCGCCAAGCCCTGGCGTCCAAGGCCACGGCGTACACCCAGCTCGCTCGGATTGAAGGCGCGCGGCTCAATCTTGCCGGCGCCTTGCAGAACCAACGAGAGGCGCTTAAGGTTGAGCTCGAGCGCGACGCGCTCGACCCGGGCAGCAGTCGCTCGCAAAACAATTTGCGCAATTCCTACGGCAGTGTTTGCGCAGCGCTTTTGGGCTTGGGGCAGATCGATGCTGCGCTGCCGCTTTGTGAAAAAGCGCTTGAGATCGGCAAGGACGAGCGAATGGACGGCTTTGGCGCGCTGAACATGGCGCTCAGTCATTCGAGCTACTCAAGCTATCAAACTGCTTTGGGCAACGCCCCACGCGCTGCTCGCGAAATGGCTGCTGCCGAGCGCTACTTTGGTGTGATGAAAACCAGCGGCGCATCGGCGCGAAGTCTGGCGCATCTGAACGTATTTCTTGCATCGAAACGCGGCGAGATCGCGTTGATGACAGGCGGCGCTGCCGATTGGCAGAAAGCGCGAAGCGATGTGGAGCAAGCCATTGCTGATCGCATCGCCACCTTCGGCGGCGCGGCACCAACCGCAGGCGCGGCACAAGCGTTATCGGGCGATCATGCAAGCGCCGCCGAGCTAGCACTTGCGCTCAAGGATTTTGCTGGTGCCGAAGCGCACGCCAAGAAATCGCTGAGCTATCGCAGTTCGGGCGACTCGCTTTCCTTGCGAGAGCAATCTAACGTGAACGACATACGCGCCACCCTCGCCACCGCTCTCGCCCGCCAAGGCAAATTCGACGAAGCCAAACAAGCCCTGCAACCGGGGCTCGCCCACATCAAACTGCCGCTCGTGATGCAAACCGACGACGAAACGATGAAGTACTGGAACGCTCGTGTGCTGTTAGCCGCCGCCATCGCGCACGGCGACAAACCCGCCGAGAAAGCGAAATTCCTCAGCGACGCTTTGAAACGTTTCGACGCCATGCCCGCATCGCTCAAGCGGCTGAAAAACTACGCGCAGCTGCGCGAACAGATCACGGCGGAGGGGCGGCGGTAGTGCGTAGGGTGGGCAGCCCTCTGCCCACCAACCTTCTCGCAACGCCACCACGGTGGGCACGGGGTGCCCACCCTCCGAACTGCGCTTCGTTGTTCCGTAACCAACGTCATTTGATGCGTGATTGTCCAAAGCGACCCTAGGTGGTCGCCTACAACCCTATGGAGGTAGGCGCGGACCTGGCCGCGTTTGTCTCCGGTTACACGTCCATCCACGAAGCGACGCCAAGTCGTCGCCTAAAGATCGCAATCCTTCACGCGAGCGCTGAACCACTGACCGCTCGACTTTTTCGCCGCTATACTTGTATAGCAAAATCACATTTGGAGTACATCATGCTCGCAATTCGTCTCCCAGAAACCATTGAAACTCGGCTCAACCTGCTTGCAGCTGAAACGGGGCGCACGAAGACCGAACTCGCTCGCGAGGCGATCAGCGAGTACATCGACGATCTTGAGGATTACTACCTCGCGGAAGCGCGCGCCCGGAAAAATCGCAAAACCATTTCGCTTGACGAGGTGGAGCGCTCGCTTGGCCTTTAGGATTGAGTTCGATCCCGACGCCGTGAAGGATCTAAAGAAGCTGGATCGTCCGATTCAGCAAAGGCTGCTTGGCTTTTTGAAAGAACGAGTCGCGGCGCTCGATGATCCGCGCAGCATTGGTGAGGCGCTCTCCGGC
>JAAFHR010000405.1 GCA_013298455.1 Betaproteobacteria bacterium
AACGATGCGATGGCCACTGAAAAACTCGCTGAAGGCATTCGTGCATTTGCCGTTGACGCTGGCAAACTCGATCAGCTAGTTGCGACGAGTTTGGGGTTATAGCTTTCTCGATACGAGCCACGCCATTTATAGGCTTGCAGCAATTTCTGTTAATTTTTGACTGCAGCGTATAACGCCTTGTCCGCCTCGCTTCAGCGCGCGTTGACCACTAAACCCGACATCGCACCGGCGCAAACACCCACCGCCGCGCCGCGCCACCGCGTTCGCCCTCAACGACGACGGCCTCGCCGCGCTGAACCTTCGCGATCACATCCGTGGCCACTGCCTCACCCGAGCGCAGCGGTTGGCCGTCGGCACGAAGCAACACGTCGCCATCCGCAATCGCAAACATCGCCGTTGTACCTCCTGTGGCCTGCGCTCGCAAACCACCGCGCGCCGGATCGATCACGGCAAACATCCGAGCGAGCGCTTTGCCCTCGCCCACCAGCGCTACAGCGACAGCAGGCTCGATCCATGTGGCCATCGCACGATCCGATGCGCTGAGACGACAGGACGCAGCGGCGGCTGGCGCAGTAGATGCCGCAGAAGCATTCGAGGCGGCCGACACTGCGCTGCCTTTTGCTGGCATTGACTTGAAGAGTGCCATCGTTGTCTCAGCGCCCTGTGCAGAGGCAATCGCCACAAAATCGCGTCCAATGCGAAGCACTTTCTCACCGCCGGGCAACGTGTCGCCCACCGCTGCGCTCACCGTTTTGCTGCCGCTTTTGAAGTACGCACGCTCATCGGCAATGCCAAACAACTGGAGCGCACCTGCCGGGGCCGCAACAGTCGCTACGGCTGTAGCCTTCCGGGGCGGCTCCGCACGATCAATGGCAAACGGCTTCCACGGCGCTTGTTGACGCAGTGCCGTCTCGCCCCAGAGGCCAAGGGCCAGCGCAATCGCCCAACCGATGAGCGCCGCGGCAAGCAACCAAAGCGCCACGGTGGCTGCGGGCTCAAGTCGCGCGAGCGCCGCAAACCACGTGTCTCGACGCCCCAAGGCCACGCTGCGCCCCTTATAATTTAAGGCTTGCCCGCGCATTCGAAGAGCCCTTTTCGCAGTGTGGTTGGGGTGTTCATCCCACAGATTTTGCCTTGAATCCGTTTCTCGCCAACCTCAATGAATTTACGTTCACGCGACTAGCGAAATTGCTCGCGGGTGTTGCGCCGCCAGCAGGCTTGAAGCCGATTAATTTGTCGATCGGTGAACCGAAACATCCCACGCCCACATTCATCGGCGACGCGATCAGCGCCAACCTCGCTGGGCTCGCGCAGTATCCGCCGACCAAGGGCTCGCCCGAGCTTCGGCAAGCGATTGCAACGTGCGTTGCGAAACGATTTGCCTTGCCTGCGCTCAACGCTGAGACGCAAGTGCTCCCGGTCGTCGGCACGAAAGAAGCGCTGTACTCGTTCACGCAACTCGCCGTTGATACGAAGCGCGCCAACCCCACCGTGCTCGTACCGAACCCGTTCTACATGGTTTACGAAGGCGCTGCGATGCTCTGCGGCGCGACGCCCTATTTCGTCAATCTCAACGCTGAAACGGGCGACTACGCGTGGGACGATGTTCCTGATGCGGTGTGGCACGACGTACAGTTGGTGCTGGTGTGTTCGCCCGATAACCCGACTGGAAAAATTACCACCAAAGCGCGCTGGAAATGGCTCTTTGAGAAGAGCGATCAATACGGTTTCGTGCTGCTCGCTGACGAGTGCTACAGCGAAATCTACTTTGATGAAGCCACGCCGCCACACGGCGCATTGCAAGTGGCCGCCGAACTGGGGCGCACGGATTACAAGCGATTGGTGGCGATGGGCTCGCTCTCCAAGCGATCCAATGCGCCGGGGCTGCGCTCGGGATTTGTTGCCGGGGACGCCAACATCATCGCCAAGTTTTTGCATCTGAGATCGTTTAACGGCTCGGCGATGTCGGCCACCGTAGCGGCAGCCAGTATCGCCGCCTGGAACGACGAATCACACGTGGTGGCCAACCGTGCCGCCTACGCAAAAAAGTTTCGCGAACTGACGCCGATGTTGGCAAAGCATGTCGATGTCAAGATGCCCGAGGCTGCGTTTTATTGGTGGCTGCCAATCCCCAAACGATTCAATGGCGACGACGCAGCATTTGCTCGTGAGCTTTTCGCGGCGACGGGCGTCACGGTCATTCCGGGATCGTATTTGTCGCGCGTCGGGCCCAACGGCGTCAACCCAGGCACAGGCTACATCCGCATCGCTCTCGTCTCTGAATTTGATGAGTGCCGAGAGGCGGTGCTTCGCATCTGTCATTTTCTCGAAGACCACAACAACGGGAGCGCCTGACCTTCGCTCCGCTTTGAATGCCGTTGTCCCGATACCGTTCGCCCTGAGCTTGTCGAAGGGCTGGTGAGATAAGACCACGGCTTCGACAAGCTCCGCCTGAACGGTGAGATGAGTGAACAAGCTACGTAGAGATCCATCGCACACTTCAAAAAACAACAACTCCGTCCAACACACTCCGCGGCAAACCGCTCCTACAGACCCAACATGTCAAACCTGCAAACTATCATCGACGCCGCGTGGGAAAACCGCGCTTCCATCTCGCCCGCTAATCCGCCGAAAGACGTGCTCGAAGCCGTTGAATCCGTGATCAGCGATCTGAACAAAGGCCGCGCACGTGTCGCCGAGAAAATCAACGACGAATGGGTGACCCATCAGTGGTTGAAAAAAGCCGTGTTGCTCTCGTTTCGCTTGAAAGACAACAAGTTGATTCACTCAGGCGACTTGGCGTTTTTCGACAAAGTCGACACCAAATTTGCGCATCTCTCCGACGACAAAGTTCGCGCAGCAGGCGTTCGCATCGTGCCGCCAGCGGTGGCGCGTCGCGGCAGCTATCTAGCGAAAAACGTGATTTTGATGCCTTCGTTTGTCAACATCGGCGCCTATGTTGATGAGGGCACGATGGTTGACACTTGGGCCACCGTTGGCTCCTGCGTGCAGATCGGAAAAAATGTACATCTGTCGGGCGGCGTTGGCATTGGTGGTGTGCTTGAGCCGCTGCAGGCGAATCCAACCATCATCGAAGACAACTGCTTCATCGGCGCGCGCTCAGAAGTTGTCGAGGGCGTGATCGTTGAAGAAAACAGCGTACTCGGCATGGGTGTCTACATCGGTCAAAGCACCAAGATTTACAACCGCGCGAAAGACGAAGTAACCTACGGCCGCGTGCCCTCGGGCTCGGTGGTAGTTGCTGGAAATTTGCCATCGGCTGACGGAAAGTATTCGTTGTATTGCGCCGTCATCGTCAAACAAGTTGATGCGAAAACGCGCAGTAAAACGAGCATCAATGAACTCTTGCGCGGTGATTGATCAACGAACTGTAGGAGCGGCTTGCCGCGAAAAAGCGGCCGGTATCGTAGACATCGAGGTGACAGCACCATTCGCGGCAAGCCGCTCCTACAGCAGCCTCGTCCTTCGTTCTTCGTTCTTCGTCCTTCGTCTCTCGTCCTGATTTAAGACTATGTCCGTATCCATCAAAACCAAAGACGACATCGAAGGCATGAGAAAGGTCGGCCGGAT
>JAAFHR010000406.1 GCA_013298455.1 Betaproteobacteria bacterium
CGAACCGTCTTCCCAGCCCAAAAAGTGCGCCCGACAACCGATCCCTACATTACCGCCCAACGGCCAGAGGCGGCGGGCTCGGGGTCGCGGTTGGCTTGCTGTTCTCATGCGTTGCAATGGGGTTGCCCACGCCCGTTTGGCTCAGCCTAGCTGCGCTCTGGTGCATCTCGGCGTGGGACGATTGGTACGGCGCCTCCGCCCAACTGCGTCTGAGCATTCAAGCCATCGCGGCCTCCGTGATTGCCTTCGCCTGGCTCCCTAACGACAGCGCTATTTTGCTGGTGTTGACGGTTATTTCGCTTATTTGGTGCCTCAATCTGTTTAATTTCATGGACGGAGCCGACGGCGTTGCGGGCTTGACGGCACTCATGGGCGGTTTGGGATTGGCGACGCTCGCCGCAATCGCTCCGCCAGATGCGTTTTTCCCCAATTTTCGCGACATTTTGGTGCCGCTCTCGTTGAGTGTTTCGGCGGCCACGCTTGGTTTTTTGATGTTCAACTGGCCGCCTGCGCGAATCTTTATGGGCGACGGCGGATCGACGCTTTTAGGCTTGGTGCTCGCAGTCATTTCCCTAAAAGGTGTTGAGCAGCAGCTTTGGCCATTGGCCGCGCCCGTCGCGCTCTTTGTGCCGTTTTGGGCAGACGCAACATTTACGCTGATTCGGCGCACGCTTACGGGCCACAGCCCGCTCAGGGCACATCGCGATCACTTCTATCAACGTTTGGTGCTCTCCGGGCTTGGGCATTCGGGCTTGCTGACGTGGATGTTCGGGTGGAATTTGCTCGCCATGATCGTCGCCTTGGCGCTGGCGCTCGCAACGAATATCAACGAAACCTTGCGCCTGCTGGCGGCTGTGGCATTCGGCGCGGTCTATTTGCTGGCAGCGAACCGCGCGACGAAACTGCCGCCATCTAACCTGCTCCTCAACCCGAGAACCGCGTTGGCGCTGGTTTACGACTTGATCGCGGTCGCCGCTGCTTGGTGTGCGCTGTTTTGGGCGCGCTTCAACTTCAATTTTGATGCGGCGGACTACAGCGCGCGGGATTTGATCCGCAGCTTGGCGTTTGCCCTGCCCGTTCACGCCGTGGTCTTGGTGTCTCTCGGCTTGTATCGCGGGATGTGGCGATTCGCGAGCGTGTCGGATCTGTGGCTCATCGTTAAGGCGGCTTTTGTTGCGGCGGCGGCAACGGCGCTCCTGTTCACCGTCGTGCGACCGGATTCGTTCATTTGGCCGCGCTCGGTGCTGATTTTGCAGCCGTTCATGCTGATCCTGCTGATGGGCGGGGCACGCGTGGCGTATCGAAGCTGGAAAGAGCATCGTTTGTACGGGATTTCTGCAGTTCGTGGTGAGCCCGTGATCGTGTTGGGCGCGGGGGCTGCGGGAGCCAGACTGGTTGACGAACTCCGCAAGTCAGAATCGTGGCGAGCTGTAGCGCTACTTGACGATGACTCAACCAAACTCGGGGCTCGCTTGCACGGCACCCCGATCCTCGGCGCCCTTGATCAAGTGCAGACCGTGGCGCAACGCTTCGGCGCCAAGCACGCCATCATCGCCATGCCGCATTCGCCCCACACGTCGCGACGACGAGCGGCTGCGCTGACCGCTGCAGCTGGCCTAACAACGTTGACCGTTCCCGCCTACGACGAAATGCTCGCCGACAGCAATCCGCTCGGGCGGATTCGCGCCATCGAGCTCGAAGACCTACTCGGTCGCGATCCGGTGTCCCTCGACACTGAAGGGCTCTCCAATTGGCTCGCCGGGAAAACGGTGTTGGTCACCGGCGCGGGTGGCTCCATCGGGTTCGAGCTCTGTGCTCAGCTCGCGCGGTTTCATCCCGGACGATTGGTGATGTTGGATCTATCGGAGTTTGCAGCTCATGGCGTGAACGAGCATGTCATCAGCAAACTCGGCGTTGAGGCCTGTGAGGTTTACGTTGCCGACGTGCGTGACCCGCATCGGATGCTGGAAATCTTCAAGCATGAGCGGCCGGCCATTGTGTTTCACGCGGCAGCCTACAAACACGTGCCTTTGACTGAATCCGTCAACGCGTGGGAAGCGGTTCGAAACAATGTGTTGGGCACCATCATCACCGCACAGTGTGCGCAGTCGGTGGGTGCGGAAAAGTTTGTGCTCGTTTCAACGGACAAAGCGGTGCGGGCATCGAGCATCATGGGCGCTTCGAAACGCCTTGCGGAGCTTGCCTTGATGAGCTTCGCGGCGTCGCCCACACAGTTCGTGGGCGTGCGCTTCGGCAACGTCTTGGGCAGCAATGGCAGCGTGATTCCGAAGTTCAAAAAGCAGATTGATGCGGGTGGTCCGGTCACCGTGACACACCCCGAGATGACGCGTTTTTTCATGTCAATCCCTGAGGCAGCCCAGCTCGTGATTCAGGCGGCGTTGATCGGTGAAGCCCGCTCGCTCTATGTGCTTGACATGGGCGAGCCCGTTCGCATCGTGGATTTGGCACACGAGTTGATTCGTTTGGCCAAGGGTAGTGCTTCGGCCATTCCGATCAGCTACACCGGGCTGCGGCCCGGCGAAAAGCTGTTCGAAGAGCTATTGGGTGATGCTGAAACCTTCGTGCCCACAAAGCACGACAAGGTACGTCGCGTGATCCAAACTGAGACCAACGATATCGATCTCGAAGCCCTCACGGCGTGGCTCAACGGCGAGCGCCCCGCGCCGATCCGCACTGCGCTCAAGCGCTGGGTGGTTGATTTCAACCCGCCTGGCGGCGAACAAGATCTGCGTAAACCTGGTTCGCTGACATAAGCGATTCGTGCGTACCGCGCTCGACGATTCGGCCGTCTGCAAACACCAAAATCTGATCGGCGTCGCGCACCGCACTCAAGCGATGCGCTACTTGAAACACCGTCCGAGCACCCGCGAGTCGTTGTAGGCTGTCACGAACATGGGCTTCGCTTTCGCTATCGAGCGCGGAGCTGGCTTCATCAAAGAGCACGATGTTGGCGCGTTTGTAAAAGGCGCGGGCAATCGCAATTCTCTGACGTTGACCGCCGGAAAGCAGGCCGCCGCCCTCGCCCACTGGCGTGTCAAACCCTTGTGGCAATTGCTCAATAAATCGCATCGCCCCCGCAGCTTCCGCCGCCATTCGAACGCGATCCATATCGGGTTCAGCCGCCTCGCCAAACGCGATGTTGCGTGCGACGGACGCATTCACCAACAGCACATCTTGCGACACCAAACTAATGCGCTGACGAAGCGCCAATAGCTGCGCTGGCGTTTGTGCAATGCCGTCTACGATGATCTCGCCAGAACTGGCAGGATAGAAGCTCGCGAGCAACGACAGCACGGTCGATTTACCGCTGCCAGAGGCGCCCACCAAGGCGATGTGCTGCCCCCGCTCGGCAGTGAATGACGCGTCGTTGAGCGCGGCTCGATCTCGGTCGGCGTAGAGAAAACTTACATTGCGAAATTCAATAGCAACGCCGCCTTCACCGGTCTGGCTCGTTGCGCCATGTATCGCCTCGGCGGGCTGGTCCATAACCCCAAACAAACTCGCCGCCGCCGCCAAGCCGCGCTGAATCACGGAGTTGACCGACGACAAGCTTTTGATCGGCGGCAGTAA
>JAAFHR010000407.1 GCA_013298455.1 Betaproteobacteria bacterium
ACGCTGATTTCGCGCTCCGTGTGGCCGATGTCGCGCTCGTTGCATCGGGCACGGCCACGCTTGAGGCCGCGATGCTCGATTGCCCGCAGGTGGTGAGCTATCGAATTAGTGCGCTCACTTATTTGATCGTGAAGCGAAAGCTTCGTATGCCGTGGGTGTCGTTGCCCAATGTTTTGGCGAAGGATTGGTGCGTGCCGGAGTTGCTGCAAAAAGCAGCCACGCCCGAAGCCTTGGCCACAGCGCTTGAAACGCTATTGAACGATGCCACCAAACGCGAAACGATGCTCAACACCTACGCGCAAATCCGTTCGCAACTGATCGCACCAACGGGCGCATCGTCGCCTGCAGTGATCGCCACGCTCCGATTGATTCGCTCGCGATGACGCGACTCATTTGCGGCGTGGACGAAGCAGGGCGCGGCCCGCTCGCCGGCCCCGTGTATGCCGCTGCGGTGATTCTTGGCGACGCAGGTGAGGCCATCAAAGGTATCGACGACTCCAAAAAGCTTAGCGCCGCTAGACGCGATTCGCTCGCCGTGCTAATTCAACGCGATGCATTAGCTTGGGCGGTGAGCGCCGTCGATGTGGCCACGATTGATCGCATCAACATCTTGCAAGCGACGCTGCAGGCAATGTTCGCCGCCATCACCGAGCTTGCGGCGAAATCGCCCAGCCCGATTGCACAAATCGTCATCGACGGCACACAAATCCCGCGAGTGTTAAAACCCTGGTGCGACGAGCGCGGTATCGAGGCGATTGCGTTACCAAAAGCGGACGCAACGATCAAAGCCGTCGGTGCTGCGTCGATCCTCGCCAAAACCGCGCGAGACGCTTACATGATCGCCCTAGATCGCGAGTTTCCGCAGTACGGATTCGCGGGGCACAAAGGCTACGGCAGCGCGCAACACATGGCCGCCATCGAAGCGTACGGGCCATGTATTCATCACCGGATGTCATTTGCGCCCATGTCTCAGCGCGGGTTGTTTTGAACCGCTATCGCAGCGGTGAATTTGATGCTTTGTTGTCGGAGCGCGAGCCGTCTATTTGGCTTTATCAACCAACGCTACGTATCTTGTGGCGTTTGAGTGATTTGGTGAGCGTTTCAAAAAACGCTAAAAAGATTGCGAAGCCCAATTAAAGCTTGGCGTATAAGCATTAAGCTGTAAAGCTGCGAACAACGAATCAACGAATTCGCAGCAGCGCCTTCAGCGAATCTGCCCAAACTTACTGTTGAAAAACAGCAAGGGGCTCGCCGTTTCAACGGCATGATCGAAGCGCTCGTCGGTGTGTGCGGCGGCGTGAAGCACTTCGCCAATGAAAAGTTCGTGATCACCCACACGGTAATCGTTGACTTTTTTGCAGATGAAATGCGCCAGCGCCCCAGCGACGAGCGGCGGCGCGTCGGCAACGTGAATGAGTTTCACGCCCTCGAACCGATCCGGCGCGCGGCTCGCAAATTGCCGAGCAATGGCCTCTTGCTCCGCGCTCAACACGCTCACTGAAAAGTGCGTGGCTTGCACGAATGCCCGATGCAAGCCTGAATTGAGTCGCAAGCTCCATTGCACGAGCGGCGGCTCCAGTGACACCGAACCGAACGAATTGGCGGTCATGCCAATGGGTTCGCCTTTTTCGTCGAGCGCGGTAATCACCGTCACGCCTGTTGCAAACGCAGCGAAAGCATGCCGAAGCGCCGTGGTGTCGGTCGAGAGTTTTTGAGAGGAATTCAAGACAAAGCGATCTGAAAAAACGCGCGGGCAGCGTGCACTGATGAAGCCGATAGCAGGCTGATTGTTTGCCGTTTGGGGCGCATCTCGGCGCGGCAATCCAAGCCCAATTATGCGGCCAAATGCGTCAATCCCAAGCGGTTAGCGCGTAGAAACCCGATGCACGCTGGGTTGTGAGCGCGATAGCATGCTGTTTTGCGGGCGCACGGCCAATCCTGCGCGCCGCACTACCCACATTATCAGGAGCGCCTCTGTGTCAATCAATCGTCGCCAGTTTGTTCAATCTGCATCCGCTATCGCAACACTTGCCTCACTGGGCATCGCCACGCGTGCCAACGCGCAAGCGCCATCGATTGAATCGCTCAAAGTCATCGTTGGCTTTGCCGCAGGCGGAACGGCAGACGCCACCGCGCGTCGCTTAGCCAGCAAGCTCAGCCCTGGTTTCGCGAAATCGGCGGTCGTTGAAAACCGCACGGGTGCTGGCGGACAAATCGCCGTGCAAGCGATCAAAGGCCAACCCGCCGACGGCTCGATGATGGTCATCACGCCAATGTCGATCCTCGCGATTTATCCGCACACCTACAAAAAATTGCCCTACGACCCTGTCGCCGATTTCCAGCCAATTTCGATGGCCGCCGTGTTTGAGTATGGCTTGGCCGTTGGCCCCGCGGTGCCCGCGAGCGTCACCAACATCGAGCAATTCGCCGCTTGGTGCAAAGCCAATCCCGACAAAGCCAACTACGGCTCACCCGCGGCAGGCTCGCAGCCGCATTTCGTAGCGGCGCTGTTTGGCCGCGCCACTGGCATCGATTTCAAACACATTCCGTATCGCGGTACACAGCCTGCGGTCGTTGACTTGCTCGGCGGAAACATTTCGAGCGTGAGCGGCCCCGTGGGCGATTTCTTGCAGCACCTGCCGACGGGGCGCATTCGCATCTTGGCCACGTCGGGCGCGGCTCGGAGCCGCTTCACGCCCACGGTGCCAACCTACACCGAGCAGGGCATGAAAGACTTCGTGTTCAGCGAATGGTTTGGCGCGTTTGTCGTCGCCAAAACTCCCACGGATATCGTGCAACGCTTGAGCGCCGCATGCCGTGAAGCCATCACGTCAAAAGATTACGTGGACGCGATGTCAACCTTCGGACTCGAAGCTCGCTTCACCACCCCCGATCAGCTAGCCGCAGCCCTAAAGGCCGACACGGATCGCTGGGCGCCACTGGTCAAACAAATCGGTTTCACCGCCGACGCGTAAGGCAGGTTAGGCCACGCCGCAGGAACGGCTCGCCGCGATCATCTCGCGAACCGCAGCGAAGCGTTTGCCGGGTGAGCGGTTTGTTCGTCCCAGCGCCGCGTTTGGGATACAGTCTCGGTTTGTTTCGCTGAGGCAGTATCCATGTCGCTTACGTCGCACGTTTTCGCCAGTTGCTGGTTGGGTCGGCTGCTAGCTTTGGGCACGGCTATCGTGCTCGCGGGTCTGGCTGTTGGCACAGCGAACGCCAACACCGTGCCACCTGAACGAAACGCGCTTACCGAAGATCAAGCCAAATCCGATGTGCGCATCGCCAAGCGAGCGCTCATCGAACTGCATCCCGCGCTCACGAAATACAACACGCAAGCCGAAATGGACGCCGCCTTCGCGCGCTTCGAGGCGCGTGGCAACGCCGCTCGGAGCAGTACCGAACTCTACCTCGCAGCCACTGAGCTCGCCGCTGCGATTCGTTGTGGTCACACTTGGACCAATCCACTCAATCAAGGCGGCGTGGTGCAGGCAGCGCTGCTTGAGGCGCGCAACAAATTACCCTTTCACGTGAGTTTGGTTGAATCGCGCTGGCTAGTTGTGGCGAGCGCCGTTTCCGAGGTCAAAAC
>JAAFHR010000408.1 GCA_013298455.1 Betaproteobacteria bacterium
CAATGCGAACTGGCTTTTGGTCAGCCGCGCGTTGCTGAAGCTTTGTGTACAAATTCACGCCGCAACCTTCAGATCAATCGGATCCAGCGACGTCTTGAGCGCGCTTGCGGGCACGCCATCTTTCCACGGCATATCCACCGCGTAGTCACGAATCAAACAGTCATCAGGCAAGCACTCAATGGGCGTGAAATCACGATGCGCGATGTATTCTGGGCGCTTGTGGCGACGAATGTGATTCGATACGGCGCACAGGCTCAAGTAAACGCTCACCCGATTAAACGGCGACAAATTCGATCCGGATGCGTGCACCAAACACGAGTGAAAAAGAATCATCGAGCCCGCAGGCCCTTTGGGCGAAACGATGCCGCCCTGGCTGCCGCCCGCACGATCAACCAGTTGCGCGATGAGCTTGTTGTCAACCGTCCATAGTGGGTAGCTCGTTGTCGTTAAATCATGTTTCGCGTCGATCACACCTTTTTTGTGACTGCCCGGAATGAACATCAACGGGCCATTGAATTCGTTCACCTCATCAAGAAAAATCGCGATGTTCATGGCCCGCTCGGTGGGCATCAAATCATCGTTTTTCCAAGTGCCGTAGTCTTGATGCCACTGCCACACATCGCCCTCAAAGGCCATCTTGCCGTTGATTTTGAATTGGTGCATGTAGAGCTTTTCGCCGAAGAGCGATTCGACGGGCTCAATCATTCGCGGGTGGCGTGCGAGCTTGGCAAAGGGCTCGCTGTACATGTGTGCGGCGAAGTTGGTGCGCACGGCGTCGGAGCCCTTTTCACGAACGTTGTACGCCTCACGTCGGGCGTAGAGCTCGGGTACTGCGTCGTTTAAGGTTTTGGTCTCGTCGGGTGTAAAGAGCCCTGGGAAAAACAGGTAACCGTCGCGATCAAATTGTTCGAGTTGTTCTTTGCTGAGCTTCATGGTGGGCTTAACCTGCGCGTGTTTTGTTGTTCGGAGTGTTGGTGCCGCGATCGACGGGGCCATCGTTACCGCTTGCGGCATCGCGAACCGAGAGCTGCGCAATCACAAACTGTCTTGCGCTGCTGCCGTGATCGTTCATCAGGGAAGCGGCTGCAACCGGATCGCCCGCGACGATGGCTTTGCTGATGGCTTCGTGTTGATCCCACACATCTTTGCGGTGTTCGTTGGGTTGCAACACGGCCCCCATCGCCCGGCGAATGTGCCGCCAGTGCAGGCGCGCAGATTGTTCGATGAGCGGATTGTTTGCGGCCACGTAGATCGCGTTGTGAAATTCCAAATCGCATTCGATCAATTGGGCGATGTTGTCGCGTTTAGTCGCCGCTCTACCGCGCGAGATCAGCGACGCATCATGTCGAAACAAGGACGCTCCGCTCACTCGGGCTTGGCTCACTGCCTCGGCGGCGAGTCTGGCCGCGAGCGCATCGAGTGCCGTGCGCACCTGATACACCTGACCTAGCCACGCCGCGTCGAGCGGTGCCACCAGCAATCCGCGCCCCGGCGCGTCGATCAAAAAGCCGTCCGCTTTGAGTTGCCGCAGGGCCTGAAGCACCGGCTGGCGCGACACCGCGAGCTGCTCAGCGATTTCCTCTTGCGTGATCCGTGCACCGGGCGATAGGCGCCCCTCGCTGATCGCATCGATGAGCGCTCGATACACACGATCAACCAGATCGGGCGTCGATTCAATGCGAGTGAGGGTGGTGATGGACATGCGTCGATTCGTTGGAATTCTGTAGTCTGTATACAGAATACTGTAAATCGAATGAGTTGCCTAGGTAAGGTTCCGAAAACGAGAAATTCGAAAATTACTGAAAATCGCGTGAACCCCAGAAGCTACTTGCCGTACAGAGAAAAAGCCACTACTTATTGCGCCGACAACGCACGCAGCGCCGCTGCCCGCACCGAAGCAGCATCCACACCAAAAAACTCGCGCAACGCGGAACGCGTGTCGCTTCGACCGAATCCGTCGGTGCCGAGCGTGACGTATTTCCGCCCCAGCGGCACATGCTCGCGAACGCTTTCGGCAACCAATTTCACGTAATCCGTTGCAGCAATGATGGGGCCATGGGTTTGCGCCAACAGCTCGGTGATGTGCGGCGTTGAACCTGTGATTTCGCTGGCTGCGCCATCTCGAGCGAGCTCGCTCCAGCTCGTGACGCTGATCACCGTCACGTGCACGCCCCCGTCGGCTAACTGCTTAGCGGCTTTGATCACTTCAGTGAGGATCGCGCCCGAGCCAAGCAGCGTGACCCGTTTGCCGGCGGCGCTGTCGCCGTAATCAGCAAAGCGATAGGCCCCCCGAATCACAGGGTCCCGGTTCGCCAAATCGAAGTCTGGCTGCACATAGTTTTCGTTCATCAACGTGACGTAGTAGAAAACGTTTTTCTGCTCGGTCATCATCTCGCGCATCCCGTGATCGAGAATCACCGCGAGCTCGCCCGCAAACGCGGGGTCGTAGGCCTTGCAATTGGGCACGGTGGCTGCCCACAAGTGGCTGGTGCCGTCTTGGTGCTGCAAGCCTTCGCCGCCGAGCGTGGTGCGCCCCGAGGTTGCGCCGAGCAAAAAGCCGCGCGGTTGTTGATCCGCCGCCGCCCAAATCAAATCGGCCACGCGTTGGAAACCAAACATCGAGTAATAAATGTAGAACGGCAGCATCGCAAAGCCGTGCACGCTGTAGCTCGTGGCCGCCGCCGTCCATGAGGAAATTGCACCGGCTTCGCTGATGCCCTCCTCCAAAATTTGTCCGTCGAGCGCTTCACGATACGACAGGACAGAGCCAATGTCTTCAGGGGCGTAGCGCTGCCCGACGCTCGAATAAATGCCGACTTGCTTGAACAGATTCGCCATGCCAAAAGTACGCGCTTCGTCCGCAACAATCGGCACGATTCGAGGCCCGAGCGTTTTGTCTTTGAGCAGATTGCCCAGCATGCGAACGAAGGCCATCGTCGTGCTCATGGCTTTGCCGTCGGGCGAGATGGCAAATTGCGCATACGAAGCGCTTTGAGGCACGGGTAATGCCTCACAAACGGTATCTCTTCGTGGGAGATAGCCGCCAAGCTTCGCGCGCTGAGCATGCAGGTATTTGAGCTCAGCGCTGTCGTTCGCGGGTTTGTAAAACGCGAGCGACGTGGTTTGCTCATCGCTGAGCGGTAAGTTAAATCGGTTTCGGAATTCCAAAAGCGCGGTGTCATCGAGCTTCTTTTGCGAATGCGTGGTCATCTTGCCTTGCCCCGCGGTGCCCATCCCGTAGCCTTTTTTGGTGTGCGCCAAAATCACTGTCGGCTGGTGTGAATGTTTCGCTGCAGCTTGGTACGCGGCGTAGATTTTTACAAGGTCGTGACCGCCACGTTTGAGGCGATCAATTTGCTCGTCGGTCATGCCTTGCGCGAGTTTGGCGAGCGCTTCGTTTTGATCGAAAAAGTGTTCGCGGTTGTAGCGACCATCGTTGGCGGCAAAGGTCTGCATTTGGCCGTCGACCGTGTTGGCAAACACCGTCAATAGCGCATTGGTTTCGTCGCGGGAAAACAGCCCATCCCAATCCGATCCCCAAATCAGCTTGATCACGTTCCAGCCCGCGCCACTGAAG
>JAAFHR010000041.1 GCA_013298455.1 Betaproteobacteria bacterium
TCGGGGTTGGCCGCGACCTGCGTGGAAAATTCATCGATGCTGCGCGGCGCGACAAAGCGGCATTCACCGGCAACGTAGTCAAGGCTGTCGCTGCGCTTCATCGCCACGAGCGCCGCAATAAGTACGTCGTTACCAGCGTGTTTTGTGTTGCACGTGGCGGGCGTGCTAAGCCAAGTCGCCGGGTCGTCAATCGAGTTCCCGGGAGCGAGCTGATACATCGTTTGCGCGGCCTCGAGAATCGGTCTGTAGCCGGTGCAACGACACAAGTTTCCCGCCAAAGCCTCGCAGACTGTTTCACGTGACGGCGCGGCATCGTTTTTAAATAACGCAAACAGCGCCATCACAAACCCCGGCGTACAAAAGCCGCATTGCGAGGCATGGCAATTGACCATCGCCTGCTGCACGGGGTGTAGCGCTGTTTTGCTCGCGAGGGACTCCACAGTGAAAAGCGCTTTGCCATCAAGTGTGGGCAGCAATCGAATGCAGGTGTTAATCGGTTTCAGTGAGAGCTTGCCGTCGACATCAAGTTCGGCGAGCACCACTGTGCACGCGCCACAATCGCCCTCGGCGCAGCCCTCTTTGCTGCCAACGAGCCCGAGGTGCTCGCGCAGGTATTGCAGCACCGATGTGTGCGGGTTGACGCCACAAACGCTGTGGGGTGCGCCGTTTAAGAGAAAGCGAACGGATGATGCAGCTGATTTCATAATCGGAATTTACGCGCTCGGTGTATAAACCGCTGGGGTGCGAAACTTATGCTCATTATCGACAAAGCCTATAGTGAGCGCACCGCTCGCGAATTTATGACATCTATCCCAACCGAACTTCACAGCGCTGCGCCACGCACCGATCGGATCGACACGCAGCTGATCCGCGTGTTGCATCTGGTGTTGACCGAGAAAAGTGTCTCGCGCGCGGCTGATCGATTGGGGATCACGCAACCTGCGGTGAGCAGTGCGCTCAAACGGCTTCGGGAGTTAACAGGCGATTCGCTCTTGGTGCGCACCCGAAACGGCATGACACCGACCGAGCGCGCGCTCTCGCTCTTGGGGCCCGTCCGAAAGGCGCTCGAGGGCATCGATGAGATTTTGGACCGAGCGCCGCCGTTTGAGGCGGCGAAAACCACGCGCTCGTTTGGCGTGGGTGCGCCCGATTACTTCGACGCGTTTTTCTTGAGCAACTTGAGCGCTACGCTTCGAACCGAAGCGCCCAACGCCCGGCTCAACATCCGATCACTCTCTCTCGACATTGATTTCGAACGTTTGCTCGAAGACGGCGACATCGATGTGGTGCTCGGCAACTGGCCCAATCCGCCGGACTATTTGCGCACGCTGCCGCTGTTTGACGATGAGGTGGTGTGCATGGTGAGTCAACGCCATCCGTTCGCCAAGCGCGGCGAGATTACGGCAGCGGAGTATCTAAAAGCGCAGCACTTGGCGCCTGTGCCCTACGCCGGAGGCGTTCGTGGGGCGATTGATGAGCACTTGCATCAGCTGGGGCATCGTCGCGATATTCGCGTGTCGTTACCGTATTTTCACGTTGCGCCGTATGTGCTCACAACGACGGATTTGGTCTTTACGACGGGGCGCCGTTTCGCCGAGCCGTTTGCAAAAATTTTGCCGCTTGCGGTGTTGCCCGCGCCGCTCAACTTTCCGCCGCTACGTTTCTACCAACTCTGGCATGAGCGCACTCACGAGAGCGTGGCTGCGCGCTGGCTCCGAGAGCACATTTCGCTCTTGGTAAAACGCTCGCGGTAGTTACTGAAACAGATTCGCAACGCTCGCGAGCACAACCAAGCTCGTCGCAGCGCCAGCGGTGCCCGCGAAATTGAAGCCTTCGAACTTTGCTTTTACTGCGCCAAATCCCTCGGCAATGGTGTCGCGCATGAACGCGAAACCGACGAGCACCAAAGCGGTTGCAGTGACGTTGAAGAGAAGAAAAGCGTTGAAGATATCCATGATGTGTTGCCCTTGAGTGTTGAGTGATTACAGTGTGATTCGCGGTCGTTGCAGCGGTGTGTTTTGCTGCGATGGAGTGAACTGTAAAAACAAACTCAACTGCATGAAATGGGCGTGCGACGAAGCGCAGAAATGCTGCGCGAAACCCCTGTAAACGCGTGCGAATTTGAAACTGTGTCACGGCTAGGGCGTGCTTCGCTTGGTGAATTTACCCAGCGTTCCGAACGATTTATGGCGCGGGTTGCGGGTATTTTGTGGCCAACCGCTCAATAGGCTACTTCACCAAACGTCTTTTTGTTATTGGGGTAGGTAGCGATTTGTGCAGTTTTCAAGAATTGGTTTTTATTTAATGCAGCCCATATTGAATCTAGCGTTGCAGACTTTTGTTGTAATACCTATCTCACGACGTGGGCACGTCCGTTGCAAGCTTTCGAAACCCAGTCGCAGCGCAGACTCGCAGTGCGGCTACGCTCGTTTTCTCTACTCTACGCACCTCTATTTTTAGGAAATCTGTATGAAACTGACCCCGCTACGTGCGCTCTTCGCGGCGACTGTGATCGCCTTGGGCGCAACCAACGCTGCCGTCGCGCAAAACGCGCTCGACGACATCATGAAGAGCAAGGAAATCAAAATCGCGATCCCTACCGATTTCCCGCCTTACGGCTTCGTAGGCACTGATTTGAAGCCGCAAGGGCTCGATATCGATATGGCGAACTACATTGGTGCAAAGCTCGGCGCGAAAACCGAATTGGTGCCCGTAACCAGCGCCAACCGTATTCCGTATCTGCAAACGAAGAAAGCCGATTTGGTGATTTCCACGCTCGGGAAAAATCCTGACCGTGAAAAAGTGATCGATTTCACCGCCGCCTATTCGCCGTTTTTTCAAGCGATCTTCGCGGCGAAATCATTGAGCATCAAATCTCCCGCAGATTTGGCGGGTAAATCGATTGCAGTCACGCGCGGCGCCATCGAAGACGCGGAGCTCACGAAAATCGCCCCCGCTGGCACCGACATCAAGCGCTTTGAAGACAACAACGCCACCGTGAGCGCATTCGTCTCAGGTCAAACCACCTTGCTCGCCACGGGCGCATCGGTCGCGGGCAACATGATGGCGCGAAACCCCAATCTCTCGGCCGAATACAAGCTGCTCCTGAAGGATTCGCCCAATTTCATCGGCGTGGCTAAAGGCGAAGACAAGCTGCGTTTGAAGATCAATGAAATCATTGCCGACGCTAAAAGGTCAGGCGACTTAGACAAGATGGCGCAAAAGTGGCTCGGGCGTCCGGCGGGAGATTTGCCGAATTAGGCTGAAGGAAGGCGCAGTTCAGTGACTCATTCCGCCCCAGCGAGCGGGTTCTGAATATCCCCCTCTCCCCCGGAGGGAGAGGGGTAGGGGAGAGGGGGAAACTCGCGGGAACGCGACACGCCGTGCTCCGAACTACCTGCCCCAATACTGTTCACTTATGACCCAGCATTCAGTGTTTTTTGCCACAGATTTCACAGATTACGCAGATTTTTCGTGGCTGCGTTGGCGCTCATCTGTGCAATCTGTGGAATCTGTGGCTAAAAAATCTTAAGCGAACAGTTTTGCCACCTGCCCCCTCTCCCCAACCCTCTCCCACAAGGGGAGAGGGCGCTAACCGAGACCGCATCCCTTGCCCATCCAACTCGATTTCCTAGCTGTCCTCTCGCAATGGCCATTGCTCGTCAAAGGCATCGTCTGGACGATCACACTCACTGCGATTTCGGCGGTGCTCGGTGGCCTGGTCGGCGTGGGCTGCGCATGGCTTCGGATAAACGGTAACAAGCCGCTCAAGTGTCTGGCGGCGAGCTATGTGGAATTGATTCGCAACACGCCGTTTATCGTTCAACTGTTTTTCATTTTTTTCGGCCTGCCAGCGGCAGGGGTGAAGCTCACCCCCGAGATTGCGAGCATCAATGCGATGGTGGTGAATTTGGGGGCGTACGCGACAGAGATCGTTCGCGCAGGATTAGAGGCCACGCCGCGCGGTCAGACCGATGCGGCCAAGGCGATTGGCTTGTCGCGAATGCAGATGTTTCGCTTGGTAGTGTTGCCGCCTGCGCTTGCCAAAGTGTGGCCTGCGATGGTGAGCCAAATCATCATCGTGATGCTCGGTTCTGCGGTGTGCGGACAGATTTCCACCGAGGAACTTTCGTACGCGGCGAACCTGATTCAAAGCCGAAATTTCCGCGCGTTCGAATCGTTCATCGTTGCGGCGGCGCTGTATCTCACGCTCGCGATTGCGCTGCGAAAACTCTTGATGTGGATCGGTCCGACTTTCCTTTTTGGGAAGGGGCTTTCCAATGGTTGAGTTCACGCTGTGGGACATCGTGCGAAACCTTGGTTTGGCAGCGCGTTGGACAGTCGCGCTTTCTTTGGTTGCGTTCATCGGCGGTGGAGTGGTTGGCCTGGCACTGCTTTTTGTACGAATCGGCAGCGGCCGAATCGTCAAGTCGCTCATCGCGGGCTACGTACAGGTGTTTCAAGGCACGCCCTTACTGATGCAGCTTTTTTTAGTGTATTTTGGACTCGCGGCGCTTGGTTTGCCCACGTCCGCATGGACGGCCGCAGCGGTCTGCTTAACGCTTTACGCCAGCGCGTTTTTGGCGGAAATTTGGCGCGGTTGCGTTGACGCCGTGCCTCGCGGGCAATGGGATGCCGCAAAGAGCATCGGCCTATCGTTTGCGCAGCAGCTTCGGTTCATCGTTCTTCCGCAAGCGGGGAAAATTGCCATAGCGCCCACGGTTGGGTTTTTAGTACAAGTGATTAAAGGCACGGCGCTCGCATCGATCATCGGTTTCGTCGAGCTCACCAAAGCCGCACAGATGATCACCAACGCCACGTTCAAGCCGTTTGTCGTCTATAGCGTCGTTGCGTTGTTTTATTTTGCGCTTTGCTACCCGATTTCGCGATTGAGTAAGCGGCTTGAGTCGAGCATGGCGGTGTCGGGTCGTTGAGCTGACATCCTCACTGCGGGCGATAATTGCGGGCAACGACCCACCTCGCCCACCCACCATGAACGCATTGCACACGACTTCCATCACCTCACTACCGCTCCTCGCACGCGGCAAAGTCCGTGACAACTACGCTGTGGGCAGTGATCGCATCTTGATGGTGGCGAGCGACCGCATCAGCGCCTTTGATGTGATCATGGGCGAGCCGATTCCGGAAAAGGGCGCGCTGCTCACCGAAATGGCCTTGTTTTGGTTTGAGAAGCTTCACGGCATCGTGCCGAATCATTTGACGGGCGATGCGCCGGAGGGCGTTGTGACGGCTGCAGAACGTGCGCAGGTGGCTGGGCGCTCAATGCTTGTCAAACGATTGAAGCCATTGCCGGTTGAAGCTGTGGTTCGCGGCTATTTGGCGGGCTCCGGTTGGTCTGAATATCAGGCATCGCAATCGGTGTGCGGTGTGGCGCTGCCGCTGGGGCTTCAAAACGCGAGCAAATTGCCGACCCCGATTTTCACGCCCGCCACTAAAGCCGAGATGGGCGATCATGATGAAAACATTTCGTTCGAACGGATGGTGTCAATCATCGGCGAGCCGCTCTCGATTCAGGTGCGCGACGCTGCAATTGCACTCTACGTTCGAGCGGCTGATTACGCCCTAACCCGTGGCATCATCATCGCCGACACCAAGTTCGAATTCGGTTTAGACGAGCAAGGCACGCTCACCCTGATGGACGAGGTACTCACCCCCGATTCGTCGCGCTACTGGCCGATCGAGGGCTACGAGGCGGCATTCAAAGCGGGCAAGAACCCACCGAGTTACGACAAGCAGTTCTTGCGAGATTGGCTAGAAACTGCGATGGTTAGCGGTAAGCCGTGGGGCAAAACCGCACCTGCGCCTGCACTTCCCAACGAAGTGATTAAAGGAACGGCGGCGAAGTATCGTGATGCGTTGCGACGATTAACCGGCAAGTAGCGAGAGCCAGAGAAAAGTTTTCGCCACTGATTTCACAGATTTCACACGTTGCTCAGATTTAGTCGTGCTCCAATCGCAAAAAATCTGTGTTCATCTGTGCAATCTTTGGCAAAAAATCAACCGCACTGATTTTGGTGAGCCATCAGTGTGTAGAGCTTAGAGTGCGCTGGTAATTCAGCGGCCCACCGCGAAACGGCGCAAAGCCACAACCAAAGATGGCACCCGCGTCGGCCAAGTCAGCGTTGGCGACGACACCCTCGGCAAACGCCTTTTGCGCTTCAGCGAGCATAGGTTGAATCAATCGATCGGTGAGCCCGGCTGGCACTGCGCCAGCGGCGGATTTCTGCGCTTTCCCGTTGACCCAAGTGTAGAAACCAGCCCCCGTTTTTTTGCCGAGCGCTTTCGCTTCCAGCTTGGCCTTGAGCTTTTGCGGCTCGGTGGCACCCGGCGCGACGGTCTCACCCACGGCGCGGCAAACATCAAGACCCACCACATCAGCGAGCTCAATCGGCCCTACGGGCATGCCAAACGCGAGCGCCGCTTCGTCAATCGTCTCCGGCGCGATGCCTTCATCAAGGCACTTCATCGCCTCGCCCAAATACGGCGCAAGAATCCGATTCACCCAGAAGCCCGGCGCGCTTTTGCACGCGAGCGGCAGCTTGTCGATTTGATCAACGAAGGCGGTGGCGTTTCGCGCAACCGAAGGGTCGGTTTGCGTGCCGCTGATGACCTCAACGAGCATCATCTGTGCAACGGGGTTGAAGAAATGAATGCCGACCAAACGAGCGGGTGCTGCGAGTGCGGTGGCTATCTGCTCGAGCGGAATGCTTGAGGTGTTGGTCGCCAGCACTGCGCTCGGCTTGGCTTTCGCTTCGAGCTCGGCAAACACTTTCTGCTTCACCGCGAGATTTTCAACAATCGCTTCGATGATCACATCGGCCTGCGCTGCGCCAGAGCCCGTCGGGTCGGGCTGCAAGCGATCCATGGCATCGCGAATCTTTCGCTCATCTCGCAGGCGTTTTTTGTACATGTCGGCCGCGCGTTTAATCGCCGGTGCGATCCGCGTCGCATCCAAGTCTTGTAGCGTCACTTTGATGCCGCGCATCGCGCACCAAGCCGCGATATCGCCGCCCATCACGCCTGCGCCGACGACGTGCACATGCTTGGCCTCGAATTCGATGCCCTTGGCTTGTGCTTTGAGCTGTTCTCGGAGTCCAAACACGCGAATCAAATTCATCGCTGTGGGGTGCGAAATCAGCGAATGCACCGAACATGATTCTTCAGCGCGCGGTTTGTGCACGTCGCCGTTGTATTTTTGCCAGAGATCGATGATCGCGTAGGGCGACGGATAGTGCTCGGGGCGCGCGCGTTTGGCGACTTGCTTTCGTGCCTGCGATGCCACGTAGCCGCGCAGAAATCCGTTGGTCATCAGGTTTTGCACAAACGAGAGCTTGCGTGTTGGCGGCAGCGCTTTGAGCACGCCAATCGCTGTATTCCACATGATGCGTGGCGGAACGGCTTCGTCAACCATGCCCAGTTTCTTGGCTTTTTTTGCATCCGCCGTTTTGCCGGAGAGCAAAAAGTCCATCGCCGCAGGCGCGCCAATCAATTGCGGCAAACGCTTCACGCCGCCCCATCCGGGCATGATCCCGAGCATCACCTCGGGCAAGCCGAGCCGCGTGCTTGCCTCGTCAACCGCCACACGGTAGCGGCAGGCGAGCGCCAATTCCAAGCCACCGCCCAAGGCGAAGCCGTTGATGAGAGCAAGCGTTGGGTACTTCACGTTCGCCAGCCGTTCGTACACGTCGTAGCCGCGCTTTGTCAGCGCGACGGCTTCATCTAAGTTTTCCGTTTTGCCGATTTCAACGAATTCGTTGACGTTCGCACCCGCGATGAACCCGGATTTTTTCAAGCTGTAAAAGACCACCGACTTCGGCGTTTGCTTCTCGAAGTCGTCGAGCAACGTACCCAGCTCATTGAGGACTGGCGTACCCATCGTGTTGACGGATTCACCGGCCACATCGATGCCAACCCAAGTGATTTGGTGTTCGTCCATGCGGAGTTTGAAGTGTGTGTAGGTCATGGCTGAGTGGTACTGGTTTTCTGGTTTGGCTCCCTGTCCCCTTGTGGGAGAGGGTTGGGGAGAGGGGGCGCTTGATTCGGAGCGCCAAACGTTTAGCGCGCGAACAACCCCCTCTCCCCTAGCCCCTCTCCCTCCAGAGGAGAGGGGAACAAAAGGCTACGCTGCCTCTAAGAGCATCGCGCCGCCTTGGCCGCCGCCGATACAAATCGTTGCGAGCGCGCGTTTACCGCCGGTTCGTTTGAGTGTGTTGAGCGCGTGCAAAACGATGCGTGCACCGGATGCGCCGACCGGATGACCGAGGGCGACTGCCCCGCCGTCGACGTTGAGTTTCGCCACGTCAATCGAGCCCATCGCGCCCGCAAGACCAAGCTCTTCTTTGCAGAACGTTTCGTTTTCCCATGCGCGTTTACACGCGAGCACTTGCGCGGCGAAGGCTTCGTTGATCTCGATGTTGTCGATGTCGTTGAGGGTGAGATTGTTGCGCTTCAAAATCGGTGTGGACGCATAGACCGGTCCGAGGCCCATTTGCGCGGCATCGCAACCCGCCCATTGCGTATCGACAATCTTTCCAAGCACGGGCAGCTTGTGTTTCGCTACGGCTGTCTGAGTTGCGAGCGCTACGAAAACGCCACCATCGGTGATTTGCGATGAGTTGCCAGCCGTTACGTTGCCATATTTTTTGTCAAAAAATGGCTTCAACTTCGCGAGTTTTTCCGACGTGGAATCTTCACGAACACCGTCATCGGTCGCGTACACATTGCCCTTTTTGTCGATCAATGGCGTCACCTCGCCTGCGTAGTGCCCCGCTGCTTGAGCGGCCAACACGCGCTTGTGGCTCTCCGCCGCAAACGCGTCCATTTCAGCGCGCGAAATACCAAACCGATGCGCTAAGTTTTCAGCGGTTTGCCCCATCAACAAACCCACTTTCGGATCAGTCAAACCGCGCATCAACGCGATGATCGGCGAGAGCATCGCCGAGGGCGACAACTTCGCAAACACGCCGACGCGTTGCCCCATCGATTTCGTGCTCGCCAGCGCCGAAAACCACAGCACCATTTTTTCGTTGTAGAGCAGCGGCGCGTGTGAGAGGGCATCGACGCCGCCCGCGAGCACCAGCTCGGAGCGCCCGGCGAGCATGTTGTTGATCGCCGAATCGATCGACTGCATGCCGCTGGCGCAGTTTCGCATCACTGTCCAACCCGTGACCTTATCGCCACAGCCCAAGCGCATTGCGACGTAGCGGCCGATGTTGACTTCATCAGCTGACGGATTGGCGCAGCCCAAAATCACTTCGTCGAATTGCGTCGCATCGACTGGCAAACGGGAGAGCAACGCACGTCCTGCGGCTACGGCCAAATCAGAGGCGGTGAACGGACCGGGCGCATTGCGGGCCTTGAGAAACGGCGTGCGTGTGCCGTCAACAACGTAGATGGGTTCGCGCAGAGCGGATGGCATGATCGTGACCTAGTGTGGAGAGTGAAATGACTACGCTGCGAGCGCTTTGAGCGCTGCGATTTGTTTGGGTTGGCGCACGGCAGCGCGCAGAGCGGCGGCCAAGAAGGGCGCGAGGTACGCCAGAAATTGCAAATCGTCTTCGTCGTTCGCGCGAGCGTTGATCTTGAGCCCTTTCAACTGACGGCGAACATCGTCCGCCGCCAGCGATGCCGCGACCGAATCCAAGATGAAGTGCAAACGCATTGACAAATCTTCATTGGCCAAATCCGGCAAAGCACGGGCAAACGCCGCTTTGAACCGCGCGTTGGTCGACGCATACCGCTCGGCCAACAAGCTGCGCACAAACGGCGCTGGATCGGCGTACGCGCGGCCTAGAAGTCGCAAAAAGTCCTCGCCGCCTTGCGCCGTATCCCGAGCAAGCGCCAGCGCGGGGAGAAACAGTGTGGCGATGATTTGCTCCAACCCGTGAACACCATCAAGCCCCACGGTCTCCAGCGCATCTAGGCGGCGCAAGCGCTCGGCGTTGAGCACGTCGATTCGGCGCGTCAGCACCAACGAGAAGAGCTCTTCTTTGCTGCCAAAGTGATAGTTCACCGCCGCCAAATTCACCGCTGCATCGGTGGTGATTGCCCGCAAGCTGGTGCCATCGAAACCCCGCGCGATGAAGAGCGCTTCGGTCGCATTGAGTATGCGATCTTTGGTTGATACCTTAGGGCGCTGATCCGACGCAGAGGCCGCTGACGCGACACTTTTTGCGCGGATTAGCGATTGCAAATCAAGTGCGAACACAGGCTGAGAACTCATGATGGACATCGATTCAATCGATTGATTCAAACAGATGTTTGATTTTCCATGACCACGGCGTTCCGCGCAAACGAAATGGCTAGTAAATTGGCTCTAAGTGCTCGAGTTGCGGTGTAGCGCTACGCAGTACCTACTTAACGACAGTTAGACTTAAAGCATTATCTCGTTGGGCTTACGTCAAGTATTGAGTATTTCTCGACAATCCACTGAAACTGATTAAACCCCATAAAAATAAAGCTTAGTAATAAAAAGCTGCTTAGTTGTGGTTTCTAGGCCTGCTCGGGAGCATCGAATCCGCCGAACTGCGAACGACCGCGGACACTATGCGCAGCTCACTACGCGTCGTGGGTGCCCAACGTTAAGACACATCAGCGACGTTGCGACGCGGCTTCGAGCTAACAAGCGAGCTATGACAGATTTCCTCCGAATATGACAGCTGCGCAAAACTACACTGAATTGCGTTAGATCGAACCACCGCAAAGTGCGACTACATTGCAAAAGCCCGCTACGCACACAACCGCAACGCGTGAGCGAGTTTGCAGGTGGCCCTTTCGGAACGAGAGACGTAAAAACACAAACTCAGGAGTTAATTGATCATGATTACACGTCAGGGGAAAGCGTCAGTCTGGGGCATCGCTGCTGCAATGGGGCTTGCAACGCTAGCGTCCGTCGCTGCGGCGCAAGGAAACTCTCAAAATGCGCCCGGCCGAGTCGAAGTGATTGGCGCCGCTCACTCGGATCGCGGATTCGTTTTGCGCGATGCGCCGGGCAAGCCAATCGATCTCTCGGTCTGGAAGGAAGCAAAGGACAAGCGACGTGTGCCTTATGAGGATTCACCCGATCACCTTGTCGACACGGTAGCGCAAACCGAGCATCTGTCGCGCGGCAAGGCCGTGAGCGCTACGTCCGGACCCTCCGCCCCCACCACCCCCGGTCTCGGGTTTGATGGTGTCGGAAGCGGTTTCACTGGACCCAATGGCACATTTTCCGTTCGCTCTGCACCGCCAGACACGACCGGCGCCGTGGGGGCTACGCAATACGTGCAGTGGGTGAACACGTCGCTGGCGGTATTCAATAAGTCCACTGGTGCCGCAGTCTATGGTCCAGTTGCGGGGAACACGCTGTTTACTGGTATGCCAAACGCCTGCGCCACATCCAACGATGGCGATCCAGTTGTGCTCTACGACAAGCAGGCTAATCGTTGGGTTCTGATGCAGTTCGCTGTGCCGAGTGGCGGCCCCTACTACCAGTGTGTCGCGGTCTCTCAGACCTCGGACGCCACTGGAGCCTACGACCGATACGCCTTTCAGTACACGGGCTTTAACGATTACCCAAAGGCAGGTGTGTGGCCCGACGCGTATTACGTGAGCTACAACATTTTTAACGGCAGTTCATTTGGTGGCGCGAAGGTGTGCGCACTTGATCGCGCCGCGATGCTCAGCGGAGCGGCGGCAACTCAGCAATGCTTCCAGCTCAGCACCACATTCGGCGGTTTGCTACCGTCAGATCTCGACGGACAAATTTTGCCGCCTGCTGGCACACCAAACTTCTTCGTCAACATTGCAACTAACAAATTGAATCTGTGGAAATTCAAGGTTGATTGGAGCAACGCCGCAAACACCAGCTTCACTGGGCCGACCGCGATTGCAGTCTCTTCGTTCGCGGCTGCGTGCGGTGGTGGTACCTGCGTCCCACAAGCAGGTACCAGCCAGACACTCGATTCACTCGCCGATCGCGCGATGTACCGTCTCGCCTACCGTCGGTTTGCGGATGGCCAAGACGCCTTAGTGGTGAACCATGCGGTAAAAGTTGGCGCGACCAATAAGCCGAGCAGCGGCTATTCGGGTACGCGTTGGTATGAAATCCGCAACGCCAACACCACCCCAACGGTCTACCAACAGTCGAGCTACGCGCCCGATACCAATCATCGCTGGATGGGCAGCATTGCAATGGACAAGCAAGGCAACATTGCGCTGGGCTACAGCGTATCGGGCAGTGGTATGAAACCCGCCATCCGCTACGCAACTAGACTTGCGAGTGACCCGCTCAACACCCTGAGCAACGAGACCACAATCATCCAAGGCGGTGGCGCCCAGACGCGCTCGCTCAGTCGCTGGGGCGATTACAGCCACATGAGCGTCGATCCAGTGGATGACTGCACGTTTTGGTATACCACCGAATACTTGAAAACCGACGGCACCTTTAATTGGAGTACACGCATCGCGTCGTTCAAAATCAACGGCTGCCAGTAGCGCTCCAGCCGGGACGTCCATTGCATTTGATGCGGGGGACGCCGGACTGCAAACTCAAACCCAAGCGCAAGGCTTGGGTTTTTTATTGATGAAGCTAAATCGCATCGTAGTTGGGATCACGCTCGTTCTCATTGTGTTGAGTTTGAGTGCAGTTGCGCTTCGCGAACCTAAGCCATCGGGCAAAGGGCGCGACGCCCAAGCAAACTCGGGGGCGTCGACGTCAGCAATTGAACGACGCGTGCCCGCCGAAGCGCTACCAAACCTTACCTCCCGCGACGCCAACACATTGGAACGCAGCCAAGACTTGAGTGCTCTATATCGGCGATTCGAAGGCGCGCAGTCACCGTTTGAGCGCGAACTGGCTCGCCGCGCGTGGTCGGCTTGCTTCCCTACCTTTTTGGGAAGCAACGGACGAGTGGCTGATGTAGAAAGCTTTGTTCGCGCCATGCCGCAGGCTGCCAGCAGCAA
>JAAFHR010000409.1 GCA_013298455.1 Betaproteobacteria bacterium
CCCTTTGACGGGACGTGGGGCGATGCGGAGCGTTTGCTTGGCACCGAGGCGAACGCCGCTTCAACCGCTGAAACCCATGCGATCGCCACACCGCTCCACGCCGCGCTCGGTCTGAGCGATTTGACGCCGACCGACCCAGCCGCGTTGCAACTCTCAGACGAGGATTCGCAAGCACTGTGTGCCGCCGCCGACGCGCTGATGAAGGACGAAGGCGTTCGGGTGATTTGGCGAACGGCGCTATCGTGGCAAGTGTCGGTACATCGTGCGATTGATGTGCAAACCGAGCGCCCCGATTGGATCATCGGCGAGTCGATGAGACCGCATTTGCCACGCGGCAACGATGCGCGATTGGTAGAGCGCTGGATGAACGAATTGCAGATGCTGCTGTTTTCGCATCCGGTGAACGAAGCGCGGCAGCGCGCCGGATTGCCAGCGGTGAATGTGGTTTGGCTGTGGGCGTTCAGCGCTTCGACTGAATCCGATGCTTCGCCGCGAGCCAGCATCGATTTGCGCATGCTCAGCGCATTTCGTGGCGGCGATTTGAGCGCATGGCAGAGCGCTTGGAGCGAATTGGAAACGCTCATCGTGAGCCACTCCGTCATCATGCTCGGCGATTCACGGCCCCGCGTAAAACTCACCCGACTCAACGAATCCTTTGCGTACAAATTGAAGGCGATATTCCAGTCACCCAAGCTCGCCGCCACTTTACTCAACCTGCAAAAACGGGCGAACCCATGAGCGCCCCCGAACCGCAACTCACTCGCCGCGCCGTTGATTCAAGCGCCGCCTCGCGTTTGACCGCAGAGGGCGTCTCGCCCCTGTTCGCCAAGCTTTATGCGGCTCGTGGGCTCATAAGCGCGACCGACGCTTCCTTCAAACTGTCGCTACTTCCGTCACCCGATTCAATGCTCGGCATGGACGCTGTCTGCGCACGACTGATCGCAGCGATTGATACGAGCGAAAAAATTCTCATCGTCGCCGACTACGATGCAGATGGCGCGACCGCTTGCGCGGTTGCGATTCGCGGCCTACGAGCGCTGGGCGCGAAGGTCAGCTACATCGTGCCAAATCGATTCGAATTTGGCTACGGTTTAACACCAGAAATCGTAGCGCTCGCCGCGAAGGAATCGCCCGACGTGATTGTGACCGTTGACAACGGCATCGCGAGCGTTGATGGCGTTGCAAAGGCGCGCTCGCTCGGTATCGATGTCGTCGTTACCGATCATCATTTACCCAGCGACACGTTGCCCGACACACCGACGATCGTCAATCCGAATCAACGCGGCTGCGCGTTTCCGAGCAAGATGCTGGCGGGCGTTGGCGTGATGTTCTACGTGCTGCTTGCGATGCGAACCAAGCTTCGCGAACGCGGCACCTTCACCGCTGAAACACAGCCCGATCTCAATACACTCTTAGATCTGGTAGCGCTTGGCACGGTTGCCGACGTGGTGCCGCTTGATGCGCTCAATCGTCGTTTGGTCGAAGCGGGTTTGCGGCGCATCCGCGAAGGCCGCGCACACACGGGCGTGAAGGCGCTCTTCGAAGTCACCAAACGCGACGCATCGAAAGCCACGGCCTACGACTTCGGCTTCATGCTCGGTCCGCGAATCAACGCTGCGGGGCGCTTGGACGACATCTCGCTTGGCATCGAGTGTTTGATCACCGACGACTCCACGCGCGCGCTTGAAATCGCCGCCGCGCTCGACGCATTGAATCGCGAACGGCGCAGCATCGAAGCGGGCATGCGCGATGAAGCTGATGTGATGATCACCGCCGAAATCACCGCTGAGCAGCGCTCGATTGTGGTGATGGATCAGACCTGGCACCAAGGCGTGGTGGGCATTGTGGCGGGGCGGCTTCGTGAAACTTATCATCGCCCCACGATTGTGTTTGCGCCAGGTGAGGGCACCGAGCTCAAAGGTTCGGGGCGCTCGATTCCGGGATTTCATTTGCGTGATGCGCTCGATCTTGTCTCGAAACGCGAACCGCATTTGATGCGCAAATTTGGTGGCCATGCGATGGCTGCCGGGCTCACCATCACCAACGCCAATTTCGCGCCGTTTATCAAAGCGTTTGAGCAAGTTGCTAATGAGCTTTTATCGCCCGCAATGCTTGAGCAACGCGTTGAAACCGACGGTTCGTTTTCCATCGATGATTTTGATTTTGAAACAGCGCAGGCACTGCATCAACACGTGTGGGGACAGGCGTTTCCCGCGCCACTGTTCGACGACGAATTCACGGTCGTGGATTCAAAAATCGTCGCGTTCAAACACATGAAATTGCGGCTGAAACGAGAGGGCCGTTTGTTTAACGCCATTCGATTCGGATGCACCGAAACGCCGCCGCAACCGATGCGCGCGGCGTACAAAATCAATTTGTCTGAATACAACGGCTCGCAGCGCTTGGAGCTAATCGTGGAGCGCTGGTGGGCCGTCAACGCCCTGTAGGCGCGCACCTGGGCGCGATCAGCGGTTGATAACAGCTTAATTTGTATAAGCCAATGGATACATGGCGTACCAGCAATAAAGTTTGCTTTGTGAAAAAATGAAAAAAGTGATCTAAGCCCAATTAAATAAAGGCTTTTGATCAATAAGGCTGTTTGAAAAGCTACTGATAATCCCCCGAGCTCACAAACCGTTTCGACGGCTCAGCTCGCGGCACAAAATCAAATTTCGCTTCGACCGTTTGCACCGTTGATGCATCGAGCTTCACACGACGCGGCATTGCTGGCGACACCTGCGTTGGGATGAGCATGCTCGGATGCGTCACAAACACGTCGTAATCGCCCGCTGGCAAGTTTTCAATCACGGTTGAGCCGCCCTTGGCCGTTTTGCCAAACCACGGCGTGTCGACCACATAAATGTGCGCGCTCATCCAGCTGTGAAACAAGCACTGCAATGTCACCTGACCAGGCTTATCAAAGAGCACCGGATCGGGCTCCTTTTTCGTGTAGACCTGAAAGTCAAACGCCATCGGCCCTGAGAGCGTTTTCAAGTGATGTTCAGCGCGATCTTTGTTCGGAAAGCGCATGCGTGTACCGACTTGCACCACACTCACAAACGGCTCGAACTTCATGCCCGATTGCTCCACCGTGGCGGCGCTCCCCGCGCGTGCAGCGGGCGCTTTGCCGCCCAAGGGTAGTACGTACACCACGGCGTTGGGCACCGGATTACCGGCACGATCAGAAATCTGCGCAACCACCGTCGCCGCGATCAACGAGGTGGGCATCAGCAACACAGCGAACGCTGCCGCACTCGCCATCGATACCAATGGTTTCAAAGTGAGTTTCATATAAAGTCTCCTCCGCGCGGTGAGCCGCGCCATGCCAAAGATCGTGGCGATCAGATAAACGTAATCTACGAGATATTCACGCCGCCGTCACGCATTTAAAGGGTTTGATCGTGTATTCCCGAGCCATACGTCTACTCAAAGTGCTCTGGGCGCTGCCAGTGAGCGCCTTTGCGCTCCCGCTGCTGCCCCTGGCGCTTGCTTGGCCGCTACCGCAGCGCCATCGCGCCCGATGGTCGATCAACAACGGCGTGCTCGAAATTGAAAGCCCAGCGCTCTCGTGGT